>NZ_JBWKXT010000022.1:0-85461 GCF_059423245.1 Pseudomonas sp. GW460-LB5 | reverse complement strand
CAGGTTTCAACGTACGTCGTTTTTTGATGTGTTGGCTGCTCGATAGCCGGAAAATTTCCGGCTATTTCAGACCATCCATAGGCCTCATCATTACAAGAAGAACGGTCATTGCTCATGCTCTTTGCACAGAAATGCTCCATAGGCGCTAAGCTTCTAGTGTTGCCCATCTTGTTCGTGCTTGGCTTACTGTTTGTCTCCACTATGGCCTATTACGGGCTGGCTAGGCAGCAGGCAGTGATCAAAGAAATTCAACAGTTGCGCTTTCAGCAATATCGACAGGTTTTGGACACTACGACTGCCTTGCAGGCGGCGATTGTAGGTGCCTATGCCACGGGCTCACGCATACTTGAATCAGGTGGGAGGACGGCACAGGAGGAACTGGAGTCCTACTTCGAGGACATACGATCTAGTGTCGACGATATGCGTGCCGGCCTTGCCAATGGGGCTCGTGAGACACGCTTGGGTGACGACGAAAAAGCACTCTATCAAGCGGTGCAGGAACAGGCTGCTGTTGTTACCCAGGGTCTGGATGAATTTCAGCGTACAGCCTTAAAAGATCAGACTCAGGCTACTTCGTTGTTAGGACGGATACGCGCCGACAGCGACGGCTTGCAAGCGAAGTTCAACCGCCTATTAGCGATGCAAGCGCAACTGACTTCTAATGCGTTTGCCGCGGCCGATGCTTCGCAGCGTCAGGTGTCAAAGATGCTAATAGTGGTGTCACTGGCCGCCAGTGTTCTGGCATTGCTGGTCAGTCTTTTGTTACGAGGGCAGATCTTGCGCCCCATCCGGGAAATCGAGCAGGCATCGATCAGGTTGCGAGACGGTGATCTGACGTACCGAGTGCGCTTGATCGGTGGCGACGAGATCGCTCACACTGCGCAGGCGTTCAATGAACTAATTGACAGTTTCCAGCAGGCGATGCGTCAGGTTGCCGTGGTAGCCGCCTCGGTCAGTGCATCGGCTGAGACGCTGGTAGGCGCCTCGGCGCAGGTGGCCGAGAGCTCCTCAGCACAGACCGGTGCGGTTGGGGTAGTATCGATGACCATCGAGCAGATGAGCGCCAGTATTGCCGCCATCTCCAACCATGCCCAGAGCCTGCGAGGTTCGGCCGAGGCTAGCTTGCGAGGCACGCAGGACGGACACTTGGCGCTGTCGCGTCTACTCGAAAACATCGACAGCGTACGGCTGGCATTCTTAGCGATTCGCGGCTCGGTAGGTGCTTTTGTCGAAAGCACCTCGGCGATTACCGCCAGTATCACCCAGGTCAAGGATCTCTCTGCACAAACCAACTTGCTGGCGCTCAATGCGGCGATCGAGGCGGCGCGGGCAGGTGAAAGTGGGCGCGGCTTCAGTGTGGTAGCAGATGAAGTGCGTCAGTTAGCGCAACGCTCGGCCCAAGCGGCCAATTCAATCAATGATTTGACAGTTAACCTTGAAGGCCAGTCCGAGGCGGTTGGCGACGCTCTGCATGCAGGCACTGTGGCACTGGATGACAGTGGCAGGCTATTGAGCGAACTGGAGAGCACTTTGCAGCAAGCTGCGGACCTAGTTGGGAACTCGACTAAAGGTGTAGACCAGATCGCTGATGCGGTGAGTGTGCAAAGCGAGGGCGGGCGAGGGATCGCGGAGCACATCGAGCACATTGCCCGTATGGCTGGGGAAGGAGATGCGATTACACGTCAAGTTTCTGGAGCGGTGGTATCACTGCGTGAGTTTTCGGAGGAACTGAGCCTGGCGGTGAGTCGCTTCCGCTTCTAAGGAAACTCCGAACAAGTTGCCCATCAGCCGGAAATGGGCGGCTTGGGGACGCCGAAAAGACCGATTTTCAGCCGCAGATTATTGGAAAACCAAGGCATAGCCTTGGTTTTCTGCCCTCACGGGCGCACCTCTCCTGCCGCCGGCAATAATTGCCGGCGCACCATCCACAGATTCGACAGGGCAAACAGCGTGGTCAGTTGCGCCGTGTTCTTGGCCAAGCCACGGAAGCGGGTTTTCACATAGCCGAATTGGCGCTTGATCACACGGAATGGGTGTTCGACCTTCGCTCGCGCCTGCGCTTTGACCTTCTCGATCTTGCGTCTGGCTTTGTAGAGCATGCTGCGTTTGCTCAAGCGCTTGTAGGTGCTACGACGAGCCGCAATCTGCCAGATCACCGGCCTTTCTTCATGCTCCGGCCGCTTCTCCACACCGGTATAACCCGCGTCGGCACAGATAACATTTTCATCGCCATGCAACAGGTGAGCGACCTCCGTTACATCGGCCACATTCGCCGCTGTGCCGTGGACGTGGTGCACCAGACCCGACTCGGCATCTGCACCGATATGCGCCTTCATGCCAAAGAAATATTGGTTACCTTTCTTCGTCTGATGCATCTCGGGATCGCGTTTACCTTCCTTGTTCTTGGTCGAACTGGGTGCGTGGATGATGGTGGCGTCGACGATGGTGCCCTGGTGCAACGACAGGCCCTTGTCTCGCAGGTAATTGTTGATGGTTTCCAGAATGCCCGCCGCCAACTGATGCTTCTCAAGCAGGTGCCGGAAATTCATGATTGTCGTGTCTTCGGGGATCGGAGCGCTGAGCGTCAGCCGAGCGAACTGGCGCATCGAGGTGATCTCGTACAGCGCCTCTTCCATGGCTGGATCGCTCAACGAGAACCAGTTCTGCAGCAGGTGAATGCGCAGCATGATTTCCAGTGGATACGGCTTGCGGCCACCACCAGCCTTTGGGTAGTGAGGCTCGATCAATGCCGCTAACCCGCTCCACGGAACCACCTGTTCCATCTCGGCCAGGAAACGCTCGCGACGGGTTTGCTTGCGCTTACCGGCATACTCGAAATCGGAAAAGCTCATCTGGCTCATGGGATGGCGGGCTTGTAGAAGGCAGTTGGACGGAGGGCTATTTCAGCACAGGTCAGATGGCCTGTGCTGACTTGATCGGAGAATCCCTAAATCTGATTTTGTGGGGAGCGGCGCATGCGCCGCTCCCCACAAAATCAGTGAGAGCTAACGGTTACGAATCAGTTGTAGGAACTCTTGGCGAGTGTTATACGAGTCGCGCATGCATCCGAGCATGACCGAGGTGCTCATTACCGAGTTTTGCTTTTCCACACCGCGCATCATCATGCACATATGTTTCGCCTCGATCACTACCGCCACACCGGCGGCATGGGTAACTTGGGCAATCGCTTCGGCAACCTGGCGGGTCAGGTTTTCCTGAATCTGCAGTCTGCGAGCAAACATATCGACTATACGCGCCACTTTCGACAGCCCCAGCACTTTGCCTGTGGGGATATAGGCAACGTGCGCCTTGCCAATGAACGGCAACAGGTGGTGCTCGCACAGCGAATACAATTCGATATCACGGACGATGACCATCTCGTCGTTGTCCGAGTCGAACAGTGCGCCGTTGACGATCTGCTCAAGGCTTTGCTGATAGCCATGGCACAGGTACTGCATGGCTTTAGCGGCGCGTCTTGGAGTGTCCAACAAGCCCTCGCGCTGCGGGTTTTCGCCAATGCCCTGCAGAATTTCGCGATAGTTTCGGGTCAGTTCCTCGTTCATTGTTGTCCCTGTTTAGAGTTGAATTATAGAAATTTTGTCGGTGGCTTGGCTGGCGTCGTGAAACTGTGCAGTCGAGCCATTACGCCATTGCTCCAGTAACAGCGCTTGACGCTGGTGGGCATGATGTAGAAAGCGCTCTTTCACTGGCCCGTAACCGCGCACGCTGTTTGGCAGCTCCAGCAGCTCGCGGGCTAGTTGCAGGTTGTCGCTGCGCAGGCCTGCGAACACTTCATCCAGAATGCTTTCATAGTTACGCAACCAGTTACGCTCGACCCTGCGCTCATGGGTATGGCCGAACGGATCGAGCCAGCTGTTGCGCAGTATCTTGAGTTTGGCCAGCAGCTTGAAGCCTTGCAGCATCCAAGGCCCGTAGCAGCGTTTTTTGGGTTCTTTGCTAATGCTGTTATCGTTGAGCAGCGGCGGTGCCAGGTGGAAACGCAGGCGGTAGTTGCCTTCGAACGTTGACTGGATCTTTGTCAGAAAGTCGCCGTTGCTGAACAGTCGGGCTACTTCGTATTCATCTTTGATTGCCAGGACCTTGAAGTAGTGGCGGGCAACGCTTTTGGACAGCTCGTCCGGCTGGCCCAGCAGCCGAGTTTCGGCCTCCATAAACTGCTCTACGCGTTGCCGGTAACGCTGGGCATAGGCTTTATTCTGATATTGCGTCAGGACGCTCATACGCCGCTTAACCATTTCTTCCAGGTTTTGCGAAAGTATGCGGTCGGCGCTTTGCTTTTTGCCGGCTTCCACAATGCTAAGTACCCGTGGCAAATCGTGGGCACTGCGTCGGCCCCAGGCGAAGGCTGCCAGGTTGAAGGCTACCGCGGTGCCATTCAACTCGATGGCCTGTTCCAGCGCCTCTTCGCCGACCGGCAACCAGCCTTTCTGATAGGCATAGCCCAGCATGAAGGTATTTGTAGCGATTGAATCGCCCATCAGAGTCGTGGCAATTTTGCTTGCGTCGACAAAGTCCGCCCGCGCTGCGCCAACGGTTTCGGCTATTTGCGCTGACATGCCTTGCGTATGGAATTGCGGGTCAGGGTGGCTGGCCAGATCACCGCTTTGCGCCTGCAGAGCAAAGGTACGCACGAACGCACTGGTAATGCTTTGCTCGCTGTTGACCAGAGCGTGCGTCACACCTTGGCGCAACTTGGATAACGTTTCGGTGTTGGCACTGACAACCAGATCGCAACCCAACAACAAGGCTGCTTCACCTTCGGCGATCCGCGGGGCGAACAACTGATCCTGGCGGGCAGCGATGCGAATGTGGGACCAGACGGCGCCGCCTTTTTGTGCCATGCCAGCCATGTCGAGGTTAAGCGTTCCCTTACCTTCGATAAATGCCGCCATGCCCAGTAAGGCACCTATGGTTACTACACCAGTGCCGCCCACACCGGTCACCAGAATGCTGTATGGCTCTTCGAGGGCGACGACCGACGGAGCGGGCAAGTCCCAGTCATCGTCGGCCTTGGCTGCCAGGGCCTGTGGCTTGCGCAGCGTTCCGCCTTCGACGGTGACAAAGCTTGGGCAAAAGCCGTTCAGGCAAGTGAAGTCCTTGTTGCACGAAGATTGGTCGATCTCGCGCTTGCGGCCGTACTCTGTGTCCACCGCCACCACCGACATGCAGTTGGACTTGCTGCTGCAGTCGCCACAGCCTTCACATACCGCTTCGTTGATCACCACTCGACGTGCCGGGTCGGGGAACTTGCCGCGCTTTCGACGCCTGCGCTTCTCCGCTGCGCAGGTCTGGTCATAGATGATTGCCGACACTCCCTGGAACTGGCGCAATTGCTCCTGGACCTCGTCCATCTTGTCGCGGCGTACTACCGGGACACTTTGGGCCAGATCATCAGTGCCCTTGTACTTCTCAACATCGTCACTGACCACCACTAAGCGCTGAACGCCCTCTGCAGCCAGTTGGCGGCTGATTTGTGCCACGCTGAGGCTGCCGTCCACTGGCTGCCCGCCTGTCATGGCAACGGCATCGTTGTAGAGAATCTTGTAGGTAATTTGCGCCTTTGCCGCGATGGCGGCACGAATAGCGAGAATACCGGAGTGGAAGTAAGTACCGTCACCCAAGTTGGCGAAGACGTGTTGGGTGGTGGTAAACGGCGCTTGGCCGATCCAGGCCACACCTTCGCCACCCATTTGGCTGAAAGTTTGGGTTTGCGGGTAGATCCAGGCGGCCATGTAATGGCAGCCGATACCGGCCAGCGCGCGGCTACCTTGCGGCACCTTGGTCGAGTTGTTGTGCGGACAGCCAGAGCAGTAGTGCGGCACGCGTTCCATCAGGTTGCTGAACTGGCCTTTGCACGCCAGCTGCGCTTCCAAAAGGGCTAGGCGCATTTGAAGCGAACCGCCTGGGTGCAGGCGCAGGATTCGCTTGGCCAGGGCTCGTGCGATCATCGCCGGCGTCAGGTCATTTATAGCCGGCAGCAGCCAATCGGTGTGCGGCAGGCTCCATTCACCCTTGTCGTCGAACTTGCCAACGATACGCGGACGTACGTCCTCACGCCAGTTGTAGAGCTCTTCCTTGAGTTGGTACTCGATCATGTGGCGCTTTTCTTCCACCACCACAATCTCTTCCAGACCTTCGGCGAACTGTCGCACACCTTCAGCTTCCAGCGGCCAGACCATGCCGACCTTGTAAAGGCGCAGACCGATTTTTTGCGCTTGTGTTTCGTCGATCCCAAGGATGCGCAGGGCCTGGCATACGTCGAGATAGGACTTTCCCGAAGTGACAATGCCAATTCGTGCATTCGGCGAATCCATGACAATGCGATCGAGGCGGTTGGCTCGGGCATACGCCAGGGCGGCATACAGCTTATGCTCCAGCAGGCGCTGTTCCTGGGCCAGTGGTGGGTCGGGCCAGCGGATGTTCAGACCCCCTTCAGGCAACGCAATGGTCGGGATTACAGGCTGTACGCGATGAATGTCGATATCGACGACGGCCGCGCTTTCAACAGTGTCCGCCACAGCCTTGAGGGCGACCCAGCAGCCTGAGTAGCGCGACATGGCCCAACCATGCATGCCATAGTCGAGGTACTCCTGTACGCCGGAGGGCGCCAACACCGGCATCATCACTGCCTTGAAAATGTGCTCGGTCTGGTGGGGAAGGGAAGAGGAGCGGGCGCCATGGTCATCGCCTGCAATGGCCAATACACCCCCAAATTTTGATGTGCCAGCTGCGTTCGCGTGGCGGAAAACATCACCGCAACGGTCTACGCCGGGGCCCTTGCCGTACCACATGCCGAATACGCCATCATACATGGCACCTTCGAACAAATTGACCTGCTGCGTACCCCAGATCGAGGTTGCGGCAAGGTCTTCGTTCATACCAGGGTGGAACACTGTGTGGTGTGCTTTGAGGTAGTCAGGCGGTTGAGCTGCTCCTCGAGCACATCCTGGGGCGTGATCACCACGGTCAGGCTCATCACCGCCTGCTCAGGCAACTGATCAAACAGGGCGTTCAAGGCTTCACCCTTTCGCGTTTCGCCGGTCAGTTGGCCGATGTGCGGTGGCCTGCGCAGCTTGTCGACCACCATCACGGTGTGTGGCTGCTGATCGAAGTACCACAGACCTTGCTCGCTGTCGGAGCGCGGCTCTTGGAAGAACAGCCGCTCGGCGAAATCGTGGTCGAACGGCAGCGGCAGATTTTCGCCGTCATCCACTTCCGGGTAGGGCACACGTCGATAGAACGCGGCGGGGGATTCGCCGGTGAGAGCAGGAGCGGGGTTGAACCAAGGCAGTAACCAAGCGTAGAAATCGCGCCCGGTCAGCCGTCGAGGGCTGACCCCGCAGGCCTGCAGCGAGGCCACAAGGCGATCGCAGGTGCGGCTCAATAGCTGTACCGGGCTCTGCCCATCCTCGTCGGCTTGCTCCCCGAGCCAGCGGTAGACCACCAGGCGAATCCGGCGATTGCTGCCGCGCCAGGGCAGGTGAGACACCACGTGGTCGTCGAACAGCCCGCCCGGTTTGCCAACGGCTTCAAGGTGGCGCTGCATCGACGCGAGAAAGGCCTTGGTGAACGGCGTGCCTCGAGCGCGGGGCGCGATATGGCGCTCCAGGCGATCAAGGTATGGAGCAAAGTCACTGTCGTCCTGGCAGAAGAACTGCACCACCCAGGGCGCCTGGTCGAACTCGTCGAAGCTGTCCTGCAACGCATCTTCCAGCGCATCGCGTGCCGCCATCAGCCATTCGGGCTCGCGACCCTCGGTACCGATCGGCTGCAGCTCGAACACGGCGCCCACGGAACGGTTGTCGTCGAGCAGAAAGCACTGCGCAGCTTCGAGGTATTCGACCCAGGGCATGTGGTCGGTGAAGCTGGGGTTGTGCGCGTACTGGGCGGCCTCGTCGGCCAGCGTGGCGCGCCGACGCTGCACTGCACGCCAAGGCTTCCAGCATGGTGGTTCGCGACTCGCGTCATCGGCCATCACAGATCGTCCAGGCGCTCGCCGGGCAGCGCGTACTGGACCTTCTCGTACAGTGGGAACACGGTCGAGTAGCCTGGCACCGGCGTCTGTTGGGTACCGGCCAGGTGTGGGTACACGTACATGACCAAGTCTGGGTTGGGCAGGCGCGGAAACTGGGCACGGATTTCGTTGGCCGCCGTGCGCGTGTAGGCGCTTTGGTCATTGATCAGGCGCTCGGGATCCAGCACCGGGCGACG
This sequence comes from Pseudomonas sp. GW460-LB5, assembly GCF_059423245.1. NCBI lineage: Bacteria > Pseudomonadati > Pseudomonadota > Gammaproteobacteria > Pseudomonadales > Pseudomonadaceae > Pseudomonas > Pseudomonas sp. GW460-LB5. Next base: position 77,229 of record NZ_JBWKXT010000022.1, on the reverse strand, counting down.
CAGTTCGCCACGTGCCTCCAACAGCTGTTGCTGAGTACCGACCGAGCCACCGCCGTTCCAGATATCCAGCATGGTGTGATCGCCGTGGGGCAGCATTTCTTCCTTGCTGGTGGAGCAGCCGGCCAAGAGCAGGCCGAGCAGCAGGCTAATCCAGATCCAGTACCGAGACGGATGGGCTTTCATGGTTCACTCTCCGGCCTTTGGGTTCGTAGTCGATGCTGATTTCGTGGTCCAGATGCAGGGCCACTCTGGCCCCAGGCGGCACGTAGATGGCGGCGAATGCTTCACCGTAGAGCTTGTTGATCCACTCGCGGATGTCGCCAATACCCCCGCTGATCACCGAGTTCAGCGCGCTGTTGCCGCTGTTCTGGGACAGGCCCAGGCTGCCGCTGGCCGAATTGATGAAGGAGGTATTGGTCTGCTCGCTGCCCAGGGCTGCAGCGAAGCCGGCGCCGGCTGCGGTGATCAGACTCTGGCTGCCCAGATACTGCTGGGCGTTGGAGCGGCGCTCGCCGGAAATGCAGGGAATGCCGTAAGGGTCGGAGATGTAGCCCAGGCCGCCGCGGATCTTCTCGGTGTCCGAGGTTTGAGTACTGCTGCGATTGCGGCTAACGATCTTCTGCGGCTGCGGCACCGTGCGGACAGTACCGTCGCTGAAGACGAAGGTGATCGACTCGACCTGGCCGCGCACGCAGGACAACGTCCAGTCGCCGGCGGCGGTGCCGCTCATGACCGCGCCAACTACGTCCGGCAGCTCGATACCGTTAGCGGTGAGGTTGTCCGGCCCCACCAGCACCTTGAACGGATAGGGGTCGTTTACTGTGCCGTCCACCGGCACCCGGCCAATCAGCGCGGTCATAGCGATCGAGCCCATCAGCGTCGAATTCTCGGGGATGGTATAGACGGGCCTGGCGCCTTCGGTACGGTCCTGAGCGTTCTCCAGATCACGCTCGCCTTTGGCGACGGCACGCAAGCGATCCTGGCCACGGTCTATGGCGTTGTTGTCCAGGGCGTGCAGGTCCTTGAACTTCGAGGTCAACGACGACAGCGGTCCGTCGGCTTTGCCGGTGTTCTCTTGGCCTGCGCGGGCATTCGATGGTTCGATCCACTGCACCGCATCTGCCGGTGCTTGAGCCCCTGCAAACTGCTGCTCGTCTCCCGGCTCAAGACCGAATCCCGCAGGAAATTCCGACTTTGCGGCGGGCTTACCGGTGAGCTGATCCTTGAGCCTGGAGAGTAGCCCTTGAGTCTCGCGGTGCTGCTGCTTAGCCTTCTGCCGAGCATCGTTGGCCTGCTGGCGCTGCTCGGTGACCTGTTGGGTGACGCTGCTCAGCGTGCTCTGGATGCGCGTGTCGATGTTGCCTTCGCGCGTGCGCAGCCGGTTGTTCTCGGTCTGCAGCGCATCGTTGCCTTTCTTCAGCGTCTGCATTTCGCTGCGCATCGCTTTGACCTGGCCGATCAGCGTGGCCATGGTGTCGCGCGGGGTGTCGCCGGCGATGCCCAAGGCTTTGGCCTGTTCCGCGCTGAGCGTGGTATTTTCCGGATCGTGAGTGGGCTGGCCATCCGGGGCGGTCACCCAGGATTTGATGATGATCAGCACGATGCCCAGCAGGACCGCAGGCACAAACCATTTCAGCAGGCCGTTAGCTTTCATGATCGGAAGCCTCCCGTTTGGGCGGGGGCAGCAGCAGCGCGTGCTTCAGGTCGCCGCCATGGGTGACGAGATACGCCACGGTGGTGTCTTCAGGCGTACCGGTGAGACCTAAGTCCGAGTGCTGGAATGTTGCGGCGTACAGCGTGGCCTGCAGGTGGCGCGGGTCCAGTGCCACCTTGCCAGGACCGCGATTCACGATCTTCACCGCGGTCACCCAGTAGTCGCCCAGCCGCCAGGCTGCGAGCGCCTTGATCGAAACCCGTTCGGTGGGCAGCAAGGTGCTGAGCGCGGTGGAGTCGCTCAGCGGCACCCGCCGCACACCGGGTAGCGGTGTCACGGTACGCAGGGGCGCATAAAGGTTCTGCGCCGCATAGCGGGTGAGCACCACCGGTACCGGCGTCTCTGCAGGTGACGTGTCCTTCGCAGCTTCCACGTCCGGTGCCTGAGCCTGGGCCACGATCTTGACCGGCTCCAGTGCCTCGCTGCCCTCGAGCGCCTCGATGTCGATCAGGATGATGTCGCCTGATTTCACCGACTGCAGTTGCAACCGGGTAGGGGGAAGGGTGTCAGCGGCGCGCAGGTACACCGTACCGCCGACGGACTGCACACGCAGCTTACCGGCGATCGTGCCCGGCACCCCGACGCGAACATCCTCATCTAGCATCAGGACGCGCTCCTGGCCCACCGTAAGTGGAACGGCCAGCGGCAGGCGATCCCAGTATTTGACCTCGACCGCACCGACTGCAGAGCACCAGCCTGCGGCTATCGCCAGCATCATGATCAGGACACGCATCATCCCGCACCTCCAGGCAGCGTCAGCTTCTGCGGTGTGCCTTCGTAGCAGTCCAGGGTGTGCTCGGGGTCGACGTCGAAGCGCACCACACGCAGCGGGTAGCGCACGACGACGCGTTTCACCGGCTCGGCGGCGTAATACTCGTCAGCGTTGAGGTCGAGCTTCACCAGCCAGCTGTGCTTGTCCAGCTGCTTCACCCGCAGGTCGGGGTCGTCGCTGTAGCCGCGGCCCAGCACCTCGTATACGCCGCGCACCCGGCCGCGGAGTTCGCCCGCGGCCTTGCGGTACTCGAAGTCACCGTCGAAGAAGGTCTTGCACGCCGGTGTCAGGTAGGGCTGCAGAGCAAAGATGGCACGGTGGTAGTCGACCTCACCGTCGGTTGGCCAGCGGTTGAGTTGGCCGAAGATGTACAGAGCGAAGGCGTAGATGTTTTCCGGGGGTACATCCCACCACTTGCGCGTACTGCCAGAGCGCAGATCGGGCGGCACGTGAATGGTCAGCTCGGAAGGCGAGGATTGCCAGCCGTACCAAAGCCCGCAGCACAGCAGTGCCAGGATCGAAACGGCCAGACGCAGGCTGAAGATATGCGCCTGCTGCGCATCCACCTTGTTGCGAAAGCGGCTCATGGCGTGGCCCTCGCATGTCGACGCGTGCGGCGGACGGTCCAAGGGCCTGAGTGGAGGATCAACTGATGAGTGCCGATGCCCCAGTGCACCGCCAAGTGCCACTGCAGACGTCGGTAGAGCCAGGTTTCCGGGCGGGCGCGCTTGGCTCGGCGCATCAGCTTGCCGCCGCCCAGCAACACCAGCGCCATGCAGATGAACATGCAGGTGGGGAGGGTCGCGATGGAGACGGTGGCCACGGCCAGCGGCGCGCCGAGAATCACACCTAGCCCTGCGCCGATGATCAGCGCGACCCACATCTCGTCGCTGGTGAGCCCACGGAGAACGGCCGGGTCACGATTGAGGCGCTCCGGGAGGAAGGTCAGCGTGCCGTCAGGCAGAGTGGCTGGGGCGTCGGACATGGTGACCTCATAGGATCGTCGCGGCTTTGGTGAGGAACCACAGGATCACCACCACCAACAGCGCGCCGACGCCGACCACGGCACCGAGGTCCTTCCAGGTCTTGCGCTGGTTTTGCACGTCGGCGTAGACGGTGAGCGAGTGCCAGGCCACGCCCAGGAAGGCGAGGGTGGCGATCAACAGACCGAGTAGGATGCCGCCGTCGTAGGCGTAGTTCTTGATGGTGTCGATCAGGCCCGAGCCCTCACCGCGAGACGGTGCTTCCATGGTCGGCAGGTCGGCCCAGGCCAGTGTCGAACTCAACAGCATCAGACCGCCGAACAGGGCTTTCGAACAGGATTCCGGCAGCAGAGCGAGCGGGCGATGACAATGACGGGGGAGGTTCATGGCAAAGGTCTCCTGATTACGACAGCATGAAAAACATCAGCACGATTAGGGCGAGGGCCAGGCGCAGCGTGCTGCCGCCGAGCGCACCGAAATTCAGGTTGCCGGCCGCCCAGCCGCGGTAGCCGGTCCACAGGGCCCAGGTGCACCAGAGCAATGCGAGCACCAGCGCTGATGAACGCCATAGCACTGAGCTGAGCTGCGGGGTGAACCCGGCAACGGCAGAGAACGCGCTGAGTTGGGCGTCAGTCATGCTCATCGGAGGTACCCGAGTGAGGCGTTTCAGCACGGTAACTACCAGTCAGCTCGACCAGATCGGCTGGCTGTGCACGCGAAGGAGACAGGTATTTTTGGATGCCTTGGCGCACACGTTGAAGATCCGCTGCGAACCTCGGGTAGTCGAAGCGATAGCGGGGCTCAGCGGTACTGGCTGAGGCGGTACTTGCGCGGGCGGCCAACAGTTCGATGGACGTGATCTGCCGCTGAACCAGAGCGAGATCTGAGCGCTCCGGCGCGTCTTGAGCGACGGCACCGAGCGACACCATCCAAGCAAAAAATAGGACGGAGCAGGTGGTTTTCATAGTGCATTCCAGTCTTGGATCTGGCATTTACCATGAGGAGTTATGTAGTGTTTGGCATGAATTAAAAGGATCTGCGAGCCTTCGCTTTAAAACCGAAGCCAGCAACGAATGGCTCGTGCTTCAAGGCAAGCTGAGCATGCAAGCCAGATGGCCTGGCTGATATCTCGGCGCAAGCTGATGCTCATCCCTACCATCGACCTTAGCCAGGCGATATTGGCACTCTGAACGGCATGGCTCTACGAGGAGCAGCTCCGTGCTTTATTCGGCAGGAATGATCGAAATCTTTCCATTGCGTTCGACAATAGCGAACTTGACCTGCTCAATGTTCTCGATGCCTTGGCTGTCCCGCGCTGATTCAAGGATATCGTCCTCCGTGAGGCGTGCCCGACGCATGCGATGATGCAGAAAGCGCCCATTCTCGACAACCAAGGTAGCGTGCCCATCCAGAAACCTGGCCAAGGGCCTGGAGTTCAGCTTCGCGAGTGAAAGGCCGACGTCCAGAACGATCAGCGTGGCAATCACCAGCATGGCATTGGTGAATGAAAAATCGTCACCCAGAAGCGCCTGCTGGGTGGCTTCCCCGATGATCAGCAACAACACGAAGTCGAAGGTCGTCAAATCGGCCAGCGAGCGCCGCCCGGCCACGCGAAACAGCAGCATGAGGGCGACGTACATTCCGGCTGCGCGGAGGATCGAATCCATGATGCACTCCTAGGGGTAAAGGAATGTGGAGAAGTGAACGGCGCTTTCAGTGCCTGCCCTGACGCTGCCCTTCAGGGTGCCCACGTGCTCACTTCGAAGGGTTAGGTACAAGGTGGCGACCCCATCGTGCTTAGTACCCAACTGGAACAGCATGGCCTGGCCATGCGACATCGACCGTTGCGGCTCCGGTTGTAACGTCTCGATACTGGCGTCACGGAGCAACGATCCCTCGAGTTGTACCTCCACCGGCTGACCAGGAGTACCCTGAACGGTGATGAAAAGGCTGTCTGTCGTGCCGCTTCGACTGAGGCGCTGATACTCAACCCGTACCCGGCCATCCTGGCTCACCACCTCGGCATCGCTCAACGGGCCATTACCGAACAGGCCTGCCAAGGCAAGCAATACGATGGCCACGAGCACGTACCACCCGATGCGCTCGAAACGCCAGACGCGCTGTTGCATCGGCATATCTTCTTGAACAGGGTGACGCCTGGATAGCAGTTCATCTTCCGACATGATCACAGCCCTCAGGTGCGCTCACCGCGTAACCAGCGCTGGTGATAGTGGGAAAGCCGGGTCAACCCGAACATGGCGCCTTGGCGCATGACTTCAGACCGCTCGCCGAAGAAACGTTGAGTGCGCGTGAAAACGGCAATTGGCTCGCCGGCGAAAGCCCACGCAAAGCACATCGTCCCCGGCGGTATCCCAGATTCGGGCGCGGGCCCGGCTACCCCGGTGGTGGCGATCACAGCATTTGCATCGCTGTCTCTCAAGGCGCCCAAAGCCATTTCCCAAGCTACTGCTTCGCTGGTCAAGCCGTACCTTTCGATGGTTTCGGCGCTGACCCCCAGCAGGCGTTTTTTGGCGCTGGGGGAGTAGACGACGTAGCCGCTTTCCAGCACCTCTCCTGTACCCGGTACCGCCGCCAACAACGCCACCAGGCAGCCTGCAGTGCACGATTCTGCTGTGCTCAGAACCAGTTTGTTGTTTTTGAGATAGCCGAGGGCGGCCAGTACAGGATCGTTTTCCATTCCAGAATCGACTCGCTTGTTTTGCGGTGGACGCGATCCTGGGGTAATTGGTTCATCGCACCTATTGCCCGCCCATCTCCTGCTGTGACACTGAGCTGAACTTTGCCCGTTGGATTGGCTTCCCTTGATCAAGGCAAAGGCAAAGGCAAAGGCAAAGGCAAAGGCAAAGGCAAAGGCAAAGGCAAAGGCCAGGAGTAGCGAGTGCCACGAATCATTACCCCAGCGACCCCTGAGCACGAGATCAGCGAGCACAATTCCAGGATGTTTGGCTCTCCCAAGGAGCGTCTGGATTTTTACCGACGTGAGATCCAGTACGAAACCAGCATCCTGGCCAACCGCACGGATGCCTACCTGGCGGCGCAGTCATTCCTGGTCATCGCCTTCGTCTCCTCCATGGGAAACCTCAATAAAGGATGGGGCGAGATGTTCACCCTGATCGTGCCCGCGTTCCTCGCCTTGCTCGGGGTACTGAGCTCGCTCAACGCCTGGCCAGGCATCCGGGCGGCGTACAACATCATCGATCACTGGCAGCTCAAGCAGAGCCACCTGCTGCGCAGCGAGCCGTTGATGGGGTTGGCTTACGACGAGTCGCCGCTGTTCTGTGAGGCGGAAACCTCGCGTGTAGGGCATCGAAAGTCATTGCAGTTCTCGCTACGGACGCCCTGGATCTTTCTGGTGTTCTGGGTGTTATTGGGTAGCTACTCGGTGTACATCCAGCTGGCCTGAACACGTTTGCGTGCAAACATGGAGGTAACGTTTTGAAGACTGAGGTATTACTGACCGAGCTCCTCAACGCCCGAGGGCCGGGCGGACAAGAAGATGAGGTGCGAGACATTTGCCTGCGAGAGCTCAGCCGTTTCTGTGAGCAGGCCCATATTGACCCTGCTGGCAATGTAGTGGGGGTGATTCGTGGGGGCCGCGCTTGTAGCCCCGAGGCAGCCATACGCGTCATGGCCCACCTCGATGAGATCGCGATGATCGTCAAAAATGTGCTGGAGAACGGCACCCTGGAGGTGCTCGCTCTCGGTGGCGCGCAACCGATAAGCTTCGGTGTCTGTCCTGTCGATATCCTGGGCGATGAACACATCCTGCCGGGTGTTTTGTCCTACGGTTCAATGCACAACAGCGGTCGAACTTCGAATGGAAGAGACGTGCTGGCAGGAAATGTTCAGTGGAAAGATGTCTATATCGTCACGCGCAAGACTAAGTCAGAACTCCAGGAGCTTGGCGTTCGGCCTGGTACTCGTGTCGTGCTCAGTCAGCACTGGCGTCAGCCCTTCAAGGTACATGACTGTATTGCCGCTCACTTCCTCGACGACCGAGCTCCGCTGAGCGCTGTCATTCTCTGCGCGGAGCTGCTGAGTGAACGGCGAGAAAAGCTGCAGCAGGACGTCTGGTTCGTGCTTACGACGCTGGAGGAAGAGTCGAATGCCGGCGCCATGTACGCAGCTTCCCGGCTGCCCGGCGACACCACAATCGCCGTCGAGGTCGGCCCGGTACTAGAGGAGTATGGCACGGAGCTCTCGGCCAACCCGATCATCAATACCGGCGACCAGAAGGGATACTACAGCCGCACCGTGGTGCAGGGCCTGATCGCCGCTGGTCGAAAGGCCGGTTATGAGCCCCAGGCGGCATTGCTCGTTGATTTTGCGTCGGATGCGAGTGCGGTATTGAGTGCCGGCATCGATGCCCGGGCCGGTTGCATTGCGATACCGACCGAGAATACCCATGGCTTCGAGATGGTGCATGTGGAAGGGATCACTGCCTGCGCTGAAACACTGTTCGAATTCCTTACAGGAAGTCAGGACAAATAGCACCGAGGCCCCACATGCACAGAATGCGTTACCACCCGCCATTTCGATGGAATTATTTTTTACCGGTTTGCTCAATAGCGCATGACTAGGGAGGGATTCTGATGGTGGGACAGCAGCTCTATGTAATTGAGTACGAGCTTCACAGTGAGCCTCGGACATTCATTATCCGTCTGGAAAAAATAGACAACGGTGTCGCTTGGCACTGGGCCAGTTGCGATGCCGGTGTTGGCATCATCCCGCGATTCAGTCAGCAGAACATCAAGCTGGTCAGTCGCCCGATGGCTGAGCGTTATGGCGTTGCCAAGGTGAAGTGGAGGCTGGCTGGCGAGGGCCCAGAATTCGTTCCGCAACCTATCGATGTCGGCAAATTCTCAGCTGCTACCTAAAGGGGCCTGAAGACCTACATACCATCAACGTGCCTGGAGGTGTTGCCATGCAGCCTAAAAACGGAAGGCTCAGAAGAGAAGGGCCCAAGCGACGTGCCCTTCATTAACGACCCTGAAAAGCCCACGTCGCCGCCACTGAATGATGCCGATGCCACGGATGCAGCTGAGGCTGAAGAAGACATTCAGGACGATGGCCAATCCCTATAGAGAGGAGAACCAAGTGATGGATAGTTATCACCTCAGCCCGACATCGGATGGCTGGGAATTGAAGAAAGCCGGTGCTGAACGCGCCTTCAGACGAGCTGCGACAAAGCAGGAGTTGGTCAGTACCCTTGCAGATTTCTTTGATGGTAAGACGGCGTCGGTGAAGATCCACAAAGCGGATGGCACCCTCGAAGAGGAGCGCACCTATCCACGATCTACTGACCCGCGCAGCAGCAAAGGTTGAAGACCATTACTGCCTGTGACCTTGGCATCGAGGTGACGGATGTAGGTGGCGTGTACAAATGGTTGTTGGCCAGTTTTCTCATGGGAAAGCGCATCCGCTCCACCATAGCAGTGGAGGCGTACCGGATTCTTGTCGATCAGCAGGGCCTGGATACGCCGGTTAAGCTTGCCCAGGCTTCTCATTCAACACTGGTTAGACTCCTCGGCCAGGCCGGCTATGCTCGCTACGATGAATCCACTGCCCGACGACTGCATGATCTTGGCAACAAGGTAGAAGTGGAACTGGTTGTCCAACTTCAGGCATTGCAGCAAGGATCAAATGCTGAGAGATTTGACGAAGTTCGAAGGCCATTGAGCATGTGTGGCCTTTAGCCCCCATCGACGCATGTCCGGATGAGTGAAACACTCGAAAATTGGATTACTGACTGGAGAGAGGGTGATGAAGCTCGACATTGAGGGGTTGTCGCTGTCAGGGAAGACAGTAGTTGTCGTAGAGGATGATCCAACGCTACAAGCCCTTCTGGTGGACATCCTGATCGAGTTGGGCGCCACCTGCGATGCGTTCGATAACTCAGAAGATGCCTTGATTCACTTGATGGGACTCAATAGCGACTGCTCGTTGATCGTTGTCGACCACGGTGTTCCGGGAAGCATCAAAGGTATGGAGTTCATCTCCATGGCACACGAAAGGTGGCCTGGGCTACCCGCCATTCTGACCTCGGGCTATCAGCTGGATGCTTCTCAGGTCACACCACCGGTTACCTACCTCTTCAAGCCGTGGTCGATAGACGAGCTCGCTCAAGCTATTGGCCAGGCGCTTCACCCTGCAAATGTAACTTCAGCTCTCCCGCCGCTCGACCAACAAGGACTCTAGCGCTGCAGGTTATCCCGAGCACAATCGTCCGTCTGATGCTCAGCAGGCGCATGATGGTGGGGATCACATTCGCTGCCCATTGCCTGGTATTGCTTGCGAAGTTTATGGATTTCCCGGTTATCGAGCGCTTCGAGATCCAATACTGATTGCTCCGCAGATTTCGTAGCGCGGATAAGCTCGTCGAGCTTGACGTGGATGATGTCGTTGTCCCGGTTCTGGGTGTTCTGAATCAGGAAAACCATCAGGAATGTAATGATGGTGGTCGACGTGTTGATGATGAGTTGCCAGGTATCGTTGTAGTGAAACCAAGGCCCTGACGCAGCCCACATGGCAATCAACACCACGGCGATCAAAAAGGTGCTCGGTTTACCGGCGTGGTTGGCGAGCCATTGGCAGAACTGGGCAAATTTCATGATGTAATCTCCACTGCGATCTATAGGGTTTGACCGCAGCGTCGCGCTGAAATCTTATTTTACATTCCCTCAGGTGCTGGGTGAGCCCACTAAGCGCAGCGGAACGACGCGGGGTACCGAAAAGTCAAAAAAATACTTGAACACTTTCCCAAGGCTTCTGCGCAGATGACCTTCATCGTCTGGTTCGCCATGCTGGGCGCAGTCTTGCTGCTGCTCGCACTCTCATCCTCCTACCTGCGCTGGATCCCTGTGACCTCGTCTGTAGTGTGCCTTGCCCTGGGTATCGGCCTGGGTACATCGGGGCTGGGTCTTCTTCAGCTGGATCTGAGCAAGTCGAGCGGGTGTAACACTGGTGCTGCATTACGGCCTGAACTTGGGGGGGCATCTCGCTACTGATCGGGGCGATCCTCGCACCCACTGACCCCGTTCTCGCAACCCTGGTGCAGGTGGTTGATGCCCAGGACGATGATCTTTTCCGTTTCAGCTTGTCGGGTGAGGCAGGGCTCAACGACGGCGTGGCGGTTCCTTCGTCATGCTTGGACTGTTCCTGCAACAGGACAATGGCCAGGCCTGGTTCAGTGACTGGTTGCTCAAGGACCTGCTTTGGGCAGTAACCGCAGGCATGCTGCTTGGCTACTGGATGGGGCGCGGCCTGGGCAAGCTCACGCTGTTCTTGCGTCTGCGCAACGACGACAGCACCGTCTCGCCCAATGACTATCTGGCCCTTGCCCTGATTGCGTTGGCATACGTGAGCGCCGAGTCGATACAGGCCTATGGGTTCCTTGCGGTGTTCGCTGCGGGTCTCGGTTTACGGCAGGCGGAGGTTAAGACCGCCAATAGTCCAGAGGAGCCGGCTGCTGAACATCTGGTACAGCCTGTGGTTGGTCACCAGCACCTGGCGCCAGAGCTGGCCGTCAAAGGCGATGTGAAAGGGCTCGACGATTCGCAGGTAGCAGCGGGGATCATGTTGGGTGACATGCTGGCTTTCGATAGCCTGATCGAACGGGCAATGGAAGTGTTTCTGGTGACCCTGCTCGGGGCAGTGCTCATTGAGCATTGGGACTGGCGGGCAGTGCTGGTTGCCGGCGCCTTGTTTTTTGTCATTCGTCCCATCAGCATCTTGCTTTTCCCGGCTCGAGGAATGCTACATATCCGCCAGCGCGGGCTTTTAGGGTGGTTTGGTATCCGAGGTATCGGCAGCTTCTACTACCTGTTCTATGCCCTTAATCATGGGTTGCTTCCCACCTTGGCCGCGCAGAGCATCAACCTGGTGCTGTCAGTGGTGGCGTTGAGCATTCTGCTCCATGGCCTGAGCGTCCAGCCGCTTCTTGCCAGGTACGAAGCATGGAAGGGATAGGGTGCATCCTCTGGATCAGTTTTCTACCTGAGGTAGAAGTGTTACTAGCTTGTTGATTAATAAGGCGAGATCGGATATCTGCCAAGGTTTGGGAAGAAACGCTGTTCGAGCAGGTAACAAGCCAGTGTCAATCACTGCATCGCCCGAAGTCAAAGTGACTGGCAGGGTAGGCCACCTGCGCCAAATCTCGCGCGCCAGGCCCAAGCCGTCCATGCTTCCAGGCATATGGATATCGGTCACCACCAAACTGGGAGCGTTGTCACGGGATAGCCTATCCAACGCCTCGTCAGCATTCGCACAGGGCTCTATGGTAACGGCGTAAAGTGACGAGAGACTCTCAGCGGTGAGGTCTCTGAGAAGGTCGTCGTCCTCCACAATCAGAATGGTTTTCGGCATGAAAGGTCTGCTCTTTTCTCCTATGTGTTAGGGCTCTGGCTTGTTGAGCCGTTGCTCCGAAGCGATGAGTGGTGTGTCATGCGCCGTTATGGATTTACGGCTATCGTAGGAGGCGGTAAGCGAACCGCCTTCACGCTCAAAAAGGAGTTTGGGCGTTTCCCGTTAATCCGGAAGGGAAGACTATGCAGCAGCTACCAGCGGACGAAACAATCCGAACGGCTTTGAAGAAGACCCATGCGCGGCTGCACCGTCAGCATGAACTCGTGGTCGAGTTCGGGGTGATGTCCTTGAAGGCTACTGATTTGGATGTATTACTCACCCATGCATGTGAAGTCGTCGCGGAAAGAATGAAAACTCGATTTTCAAAGGTGCTTCAACCAGTGGCTGACGAAGAAGGTTTTGTCTTGTCCCATGGTGTTGGTTGGGATGCCTCTGACATCGGACGGGCCACGGTGGGTGCCGACGCGGCTAGCCCAGCTGGATACGCTTTGAGTACCTATAGGCCCGTCCTCTCGAATCATTTAGGCACGGAGAGCCGCTTTCGGACACCGGAGTTACTGAAGAAATATGGTATTGAGCGTGCAATGAATGTCCCGATCCGGGGTGTTCTAAGCCCGTTTGGTGTTCTTGAGGCCGATAGCAGTTACGGAGACGATTTTGTAGAGAGCGATCTGGTATTTTTGGAAGGTATCTCGAACGTCATTTCCATGGCCCTCGAACGAATGTCTGCGGGTACGGATGCCCCTCTTGCCGACCCTTATTCGGAAACCCTTTTGAACGCTAGCCCTGATTGGGTTGAGATCTTGACGCCAAGCGGTGAGATCGAATTCATGAACGAAGCCGGGCTTACCTTCCTAGCGGTCCAACTACCAAGGTCAAAGGGTTGCGCTGGTATGACTTTTGGCCCGAGGAGGCTCGCTCTCTCGTCTGGGAAACAGTCGGGAAAGTTCGTGGCGGTGAACCCGCTAGATTTGAGGCATATTGTCCGATATCTCCCGACGTTCCGAAATGGTGGGATGTGACGGTGGCGCCGATATTAGGTACAGACGGCGAGGTCGAGCGAATTATTGCCGTTTCGCGGGATATCACAGAGCGTCATCAGTATGAAGCTGAATTGCTGTCGCTCATCGAGGCTCAGAATAGCAAGCAAAACCGAAGCGACCTCTATCTCGAAGAGATCCACCATCGCGTTAAGAACAGCCTTCACTTGGTAAATACGCTGCTGTTGCTGCAGGCCAATCTCACGCCTGATGCAGCGGTTAAATTGCAGCTTGAAACCGCTGCAGGCCGAGTAGTGACCATTGCCACGGTTCACGAGCGGCTGTACCAAGCTGCCGAAGATCAAGAACTTCGTGCTCGTGATTACCTTACTGCTCTGCTGGGGGATCTGGGCAGAGCCTTAGCCGACCGCAAAATTGTGCTGAAGGCTGATGACTTCGTATTGCCTCCAGAAAGAATGGCGCCCTTGGGACTGGTAATTTCTGAACTGATCACGAATGCCCTCAAGTATGGCAAGGGCGACATTGAGGTGGGCGTCAAGCATGCCGGCGACCATGCCCTACTCACCGTCAGGGATGAGGGCGACGGCTTCCCTGATAATTATCCTAAGCCGACAGGTACGGGGCTTGGCATGCGATTGGTCAAAAGCTATTCCGGTTACGGTAGCGCGGCAGTGGAGGTTGATCGGCAGGATAGTAAAAGCTGTATCCATGTACGCTTCAAACTCTAGGCGCGCCTGCACACACCGATGGCACTTAGCCAGATGCGTATGGTCGTAATCAGGCTGATTCGAGACCTGGCATCATCATTGGAGGAGTAGGGGATGCGTAACTGGGGATGGCTGATGACTGCGGTAGGCTACGCTGGGCTTTCAGGAATGTTGGCCATAATCGGCGCTGCGGCTTCAGGATTTCATAACCTCACTAGCCAAATGCTAGGGCTGAGCCTATTGCTAGCGGCAGCGTCATTGGCGCTAGTGTTCGTTGGCGGTCGTCTTCGAGCGAGAGGCAAACCCTTGTTGCCCATTTCGCTGTCTTCTTAAGACTGCTTTCATTTTCTCAAAAAGTGGCCAGAGTGCTATGCACCCCGGCCAGGCTCATTTCAAGTTAACGGTTTTCGCTACCGCGCCCGCCGCCGTGGCTGCTTTGCCCGCCTTTACGGCCTGCCTCGGAGGCACGCTCACGGTCATTGGCAAAATTGCCGCCTGAGCTCTGCCCGCCTTTGCGACCTGCCTCCGACGCTTTTTCGCGATCATTGGCAAAATTGCTAGGATTGTTCTGAGCAGTACCACCTTGATGGCCACGATTGGTTTGGTTGTTAGCCATGATCTTTCACCTCATGTCGTCACACAGGAAAGTCTGTGTTCAACTCGGACGTCACGGCGGGGGGTGTTTACTCCGTGGGTTTTGGCCGAGGCCGACGGATTGCGCGAAAGAACTGGTGCAGGCGAGTGTGGCGTCCTTAAGCTTTGTTCGCGAACGTTTGGGAAGGAACAAGCTTCGCAGACGCCGACCTTCCGGCCCCGTCGGCGTGAAGCTGAGCGCAGAGCAGTTCCTGGAGCTGGGTTATTGGCCACGGCTTAGGAAGGAACTCCGCACCTGGCGGCAACACTCTCCCTGCAGAGTCGTAGTATCCGCTCATGACAATGATACGCGTCTGAGGTTTTTGCTGGCTTGCCATCCAGGCAAGATCAACCCCATTGAGTAAACCAGGCGTTTGGACATCCGTTATCAGCAGCGTCCAATCTTGCTTCCTCAACGCCTCATTACCGTCATCGGCAGTCGCCACCGCTGTCACCATGGCCCCCCATTCTTCCAGGTACAGGGTCAAAAGCTCTCGAATCATGGGTTCATCCTCAACGATGAGAACAGTTGGGCGAATTATCTTCGCAGCGGAACGCAGCTCTTTCATACGGGTACTCGGACATGCGGCTGCAGGAAGGGAGGGACATCCAGGTCTGCTTGCTTTCTTCCAGCAAGACGTAGCAGCGCGCCATCACTACGACATCGCCAGCGTTCAAGAAATTCAGTCCAACATGAATTAGTGCCATTCATTCCCATCTGTAAGCGGATCTCTAAGGAATTACACCGAGGTCACTCCCGTCAATCTACTCAAGGTGGACCTGCACGGCAACAAGCTTGAAACCTCAGAGTATGTGGGTAATCCAGCTGGTTTTGCCCTGCACTCCGCCGTACATGAAGCGCGGGAAGACATTAACTGCCTGATCCATACACACACAACAGCAGTGAGCGCCGTGGCGCAAAAAGTCCGAGGATTTACTCACGACGATTTCTACGGTGCTCAACTCTACGGCCGAGTGGGTTACCACATCTTCGAGGGCATTACACTGTTTGATGATGAGAAATCACGGATGGTTGCCAGTCTGGGTGATAAGCACGTGCTGGTGCTGCGCAACCATGGAATCGCAGTGGGTGAAAGCAGCATCGAGAAAGCGTTGTTCCTAGCTTGGACTGTCCAGCGCGCTGCGGAAAATCAGTGCGCTGCTGGAGCATTGGGTGGCGAGGACCATATGCTGGAACATGGCATTGCCGCCAAGTGCGCGGGTCTGACGGCCATGCTGATCCGTGAGAGTGGTTTCGCTACACAGTTCTTTAGCGCGATGGTGCGCAAAATGAGCGATGAGCGTGGCTTGCATTGGGGTGTGGTCTGAATGACCTACGCGTCATAAGCGATGGCAGTGGGTTGAGCTGGCAAATAATATGTTTTTGTTCCGACCCACAGCCAATGGCCTGTATAAACATTGGAAGTCGTTGTTGGTTGGTCCCGTCATTTTTTAGAAATCTTGAGTGTCGATGCAAAGAGAGTAAGGCCGCTCCTATTGGGGGGTGATAGATAATCATTGGATTTCAATAGCTCGCAAGTCCGGTGCGAGTCTCGTTACCTGTTGAGTTTAGTTTATGGCTAGTTTGCAGTTGCTGGGGCTCGAATAATCGTTTTAAGGCGGTCTTCCACTTGGTTCAATCTGATTGTTCTTCTTGGTATAGTCATATTCCAGATAATAGCAGCGCGCCTTTAAGTCTCACTCGCAAGTGATTTTGACAATGATCAATGATCTCGAGTATCACACCAAGCTCATGCATCGTGGTCGTCCCGATACGGCGAAAGTCGTGTGTGGCCCATTCTCCCTGTATGCAATTAAGAACTAGCGAATCGTCGTGGCCATTTCAGCCCGCGTCGGCTTGTGTCAAGTGGTTTTGCAACCTGACAATGCATAGCAAGCCCATTCCTCCATAAGTTGTTTTCGTTTTTCCAGCAGATCGCCTCGTCGATACGCTGCTTCAGTAGCACTACTGATTTTATGCGCCAAGGCCATTTCAGGGACGATGTTGGCGAAATTAGTAGTCTCGGCGGCCCAATCTCTGAAGCTTGATCGGAAACCATGCATGGTGATGACTTCGCCAGCTTCATTGCGCCAGCCTGGTCCGTCGTTGGCTAAGGACTTCTCATCCATTCCGCGTATTTTTTGTAGCATTGCCATGTTCGAGAGCGGTCGACTCATGCTTCGACCCGGGAAAAGCAATTCGCTTTTGCTTTCCGCCTTCAGACATCTGAGCGTGTGAAGGACGGCTTCAGATAAAGGTACCCGGTGCTGGCGTCCGGCTTTCATTCGCGCAGCCGGAATAGTCCAAATCTCTTCGTCCAGATCAATTTCTTCCCAGTACCCACCTATCACCTCGCTTGTGCGCAGAGCACACAGAACGGTTAACTTCACCGCAGTTGAACTAAGGTCAGTGGAATGCTCAAGCTCCGCCATGAAGGCTGGCAATTGCTCCCAAGGTAGAGCGGGATGGTTACCACGATCTGTCAGCCTTCTTCTGGGCAGAAGCTTGTCCAGGTGACCTCGCCAGCGAGCGGCATTTTCACCCGTGCGCAGTCGGCGTGCTTTGGCGGCATCGAGAACGAGTTCTAACCGATTCCTGACCCTGGACGCTGTCTCAGGCTTAGCGGTCCATATTGGATTCAGAATCTCCAGGATATCGTCTGTTTCAACCTCGTCGACTGGCTTTTCTCCGATAAAGGGAAATGCATAAGTAGTAAGAGTGTTGACCCATTGTTGCGCGTGTTTTGCGTTTTTCCAGCCAGCTCTATGGGCTTCGATGTAGTCCACCGCACAAGCGCGAAAAGTGTTTTCAAGATTCATCTCTCGAGCAATCCTAGCAGCCTCAGCCTGCTGGAGTGCATCAGCCTTATGTGTCAAGGGGTCGATGCCCTCACGAATCAATGCTCTGTGGGTGTCGGCGCGGGAGCGCGCCTCCTTCAATCCATAGTGAGGGTAAGGGCCCAAGCCGATTTCCTTTTCCAGACTTTCGAATGACAAGGCGCAGGCCATCGCCATCATCGTACTTGCCGTACTCCTTGAGGTTTTCAATCAATTTCGCGGTGAGCTTGGGCATGGTGGTGACCCCCGATCTTTAAATCCGGTCCCCCATTTGGTCCCCCACTCGTAGCCAGGAAACAGGCGGAACTGGGCGGAAGCTAGAAGACTGCGGCAACATTCAAGCTACCCCAAATATGCTGTTCTAGAGCGGCCGGGCGTCGGGTTTTGGATGCCGGTGGTCGGGAGTGGAAATACACTTCGAATGACTACGCTGCATTCGAACTGATTTTCATAAGATATTGATTTTTATCAGTAAAAATTTTGACTTTTGGAGCTGTGCTGTTGAGTTCGAATCCCGCATACTCCGCCAAATTCGTTTGGCGTGTTACGGGAAGAAAGACGACTGGGGCCGTTACCGTTGGGCTTCAATTCAGGGGGCGGCGATTAATCTGCAAGCGCTAGCTTTGTATTGTTCCGAAGCTGATCTAAGTAATTCGCCCACAGTTGCGCGGCTTCCCGGCGCTGACTCAAGAGCTGAGCGCGTGCGTAAACTGCTCCCAGCGCACCTGGCATCCGGTGCGATAGCGACAGCTCCAGTACAATTGGATCGATGCCCAAATGCTCATGAGCGATCGTGCGGTAGGTAGCCCGAAAGCCGTGAGCGGTGATTGCGTACTCAGGCCAGACTTTTTGCAGCGACTTGAGGATGGACGTCGCATCGATTGACCGGCCTGGATAGACAGGCGATCCGAACACCCAGCCGTGACCGGCATCATCAACCAACCGATCTTTGTGCAGCTCGCGCAGTAGGACTAGCGCTTGCTCTGGGAGCGGCACGATATGCTTGCTCTTGTCCAGATGTTTGGTCTTGCTGACCACATATCGCCAATCGGCGCCGATCATATCGACATCCTCCCAGCGCATCTTCACAAGTTCGCCCGGCCGAACCGGCAACAGCACCAGTAGGCGCATCGCATAGGCCACGCTCCCAAGGTTCAGATCATCCAGGCGCAGCAGAAACTTGCCCAGATCAGCAGGCCGCTCAATGGCCGGGTTGCTGGTCACCACGTGGCGGATCTTGAGTTCCTCAGTGTTGCTCAGGGCCACATTTCGCTCGACCCAGCCACGTCCTTCGGCAAAGCCGAGGATGGAGCGAATGATCGTCCGCACGCGCCTCGCCATCGCCATGATTCGCTTGTATCGCAACTCGGTAATGATCGCGGTGATGTGCTCGAGTTTGATTTCGCTGACGGGCCGCTCGCCGATAGCGGGTAAAATGTGGTTCTGCAGTGCGCCGCGAAATCCTGCGACGGATTTGCTGACTAGGTCGGCGGATTTGAACTTCATCCACTCCTCAGCGACGTAGGCGAACGTACGTGACTCATTTAGCCATTGCGCCTCAATCTTGGCTTTTTTGGCTTTGAGTGGGTCGATGTGATTGGCCACGCTATTGCGCGCTGCCCGGGCGAGCTCGCGGGCTTCTTTCAAGCCCACATCCGGATACCTGCCGATCACGAACACGTTTTCCTTGCCGCGAAGACGGTACTTCAGTCGCCAGTGCCGGGAGGGAGATTTGCCAGGCTTGAGCGAGGCACGCACTTGTAGATAGAGACCCGGCACGTCGCCATCGGCGTACTTGCCTGATGTGGTCAACGACCGAATGAATGCATCGCTGAGTTTCTGGCGGAAGGGTGGCGGTTTTTCGGGGGACATGATGTGGGGGTATCTTTTTCAGTTTGGGCTTGGTGTCCCCCAAAGATACCCCCAGTCAAGCTGGAATTGAGTGGATTCCGATGGACGGAAACGGACGATGATTTGCTCTAAGTCTATGCTTTTGAAGCATTATTGGTTCTCAGTGGAACTCGGTCAGAGGCTATCGGGGTCCCCAAAAAACATCTGAATTCGCGACCGCAACCACCGCTCCGCCGGGTCGTTGTCTTGCGCCCCGCGCCAGGCCATGTGCAGTTCGAAACTGCGCACCGATATCGGCAGGTCCTCGGCCCGCAATCCGCCCGCCGCGGTCAGCACATCGGCCGTATAGTCCGGCACAGTGGCCACGATGTCTGTCCCCGCCAGCAAACTCCCCAGCCCGTTGAACTGCGGCACCGCCAGCACCACGTGGCGCTTGCGGCCAATCTCTTCCAGGGCTTCGTCGATGAACCCGGACAGGTCACCGGCAAACGACACCAGCGCATGCGGCCGCGCGCAGAAGTCGTCCAGGGTGATGCTGCCGGGCACACTGTCGGCACGCAGCAGCTTCGGCATGCTGCGGCGCAGTACCTTGCGCTTGGCGTTGGCCGGTAGTTCGCTGGTGTAGCTGACCCCCACCGAAATCTCGCCCGAGGCCAGCAACGTCGGCATCAGCAGGTAGTTGACCCGCCGCACCACCAGCACGATGCCCGGCGCTTCGGCGCGGATGCGCTTGAGCAGCTGTGGTAGCAGGGCGAACTCGGCATCGTCCGACAGGCCGATGCGGAACACTGCGTTGCTGGTGGCGGGGTCGAACTCGGCAGCGCGGCTGACTGCAGTGGAAATCGAATCCAGCGCCGGGGACAGCAGGGCGAATATCTCGTGGGCCCGCGCCGAGGGTTCCATGCTGCGGCCGGTGCGCACAAACAGCGGGTCGTCGAACAGGTTGCGCAGGCGCGACAAGGCCGCGCTGATGGCCGGCTGGCCGAGGAACAGTTTTTCCGCAGCGCGGGTCACGCTGCGCTCATGCATCAGCGTTTCGAACACGATCAGCAGGTTGAGGTCTACGCGACGCAGGTCGTTTCGATTCATCGGTGCGCTTCGCCTAAAGTGGGGCAGGGGTGAATCTTACGGCCAAAGGCTGTTACCCTGCACGGGTTTAGGGGGACCCATTGCAGGGAAAGTCAGGTGCCCAATCGATGACAAGCATGTCGACTATTAATGACCACTGATGGTCTAACCGTCAAAGCCCGGATAAAGTCAGTGGTAATTAGAGGTTCACAAAGGCGAGGTATGCGATGTCCCGCATGATCCGTTTCCACAAGTTCGGCGCTGCCGATGTGCTCCGTTGCGAGGAGCAGGCCGAACCGTCACCCGCTGCCGACGAGGTACAGATCCGCGTCCAGGCGATTGGCGTCAGCTGGTATGACGTGCTCTGGCGCCAGAACCTGGCGCCGTCCCAGGCACGCCTGCCGGCGGGCATCGGCCACGAAATGGCCGGGGTGGTGACTGCGGTCGGTGAAGGGGTCGAGGACATTGCGGTGGGCGACCGGGTCGCCAGCTTCCCGGCCACCAGTGCCAACGATCACCCCGTGTATGGCGATGTCATCGTGCTGCCGCGTACGGCCATTACCCGTTACCCGGATGTGCTCACGCCGATCGAGGCGAGCGTGCACTACACGCCGTTGCTGATCGCCTATTTCGCCTACGTTGACCTGGCCCGGGCCAAGGCCGGGCAGACCGCGCTGGTAACCGATGCCAGCCATTGTGCCGGCCCCGCTTTCGTCCAGTTGGGCAAGGCCCTGGGGCTGAAGGTGTTTGCTGCTACCAAAGAAGCGGAGCAGCGGGATTACCTGTTGGGCCTGGGGGCCGACAAGGTGATTGTCACTGAGGAACAGGACTTGTTGCTGCAGGTTGGCAAGTACACCGATGGCCGCGGCGTGGACATGGTCCTCGATGGTATGGGCGGGCCGCAGATGTCGCTGCTGGGCGATGTGCTGGCGCCACGTGGCAGCCTGGTCCTGTATGGCCTGCAAGGCGGTAACCAGACGCCGTTCCCGGCCTGTGCAGCCTTCCAGAAGAACATCCAGTTCTACGTGCATTGCATCGGTAACTTCACCGGCAAGCCGGAGCTTGGCATCAGCCAGGACCAGGTCGCGCTGCAGCGTGCCTTGCGCGATATCAACCAGTTCACCGCCGACCAGTTGCTGACACCGCAAATCATCAAGGTGTATCCGTTCGAGCAGGTGGTGGAGGCGCATCGTTACATGGACCAATGCCCTTGTGGTGGGCGGGTGGTACTGGACATGGCGCAACACTGACAGCTGTTTGCATTGCTGATGAACCCGGGCTGAGTCCCGGGTTTTTTGTGCGCGAAACAGAATGATTTAAATGCCAACTATAAGAATATTCCTACATTAAAATCAGTCGCGGACTACATATAAGGCGATGGCCTGGCGTTTTGTGGAAATATTCCGCCAACAATTCAGTCTTGAACGATTTCGGCTCGGCGTTCAGTGTATATCCGCCGTCGTGCTGAATGGTTTTTTTACCCCGATCTGTATCTTATATTCGCTCTGCATCCCCCGATAATGGCACGATGATAGTTTGCGCAAGGAGCGTGGAATGAGCATGGCTATGCCTGAGGATGAGCTGTGTTTGGTAGCGGCGGGCTGTCGCGGTGGCGAGTATTTTTCGATGGTCTGGCGACAGTGATGCGTTACGTAATTACTTCAATTTGATTGTAGGAAATTTCTTCCGGGTAAGCGCAGGGCGTGTTGAATCTTGAATACAGGATTCGGCACGCGTTGGCTGCATGAAGTTGATGAGGTGATTTCGTGACGGCTATTCACGATCAGGCAATGCATTATATCTACCAACAAGTGCTCGAGCGTTTGTTGAGCCAAATGTCACAGGCGCAACGCGCGTCCCTTCAATTGCTGATACAACGTTTGCTGGTCGCTGCAGGTGGGCCAGAGTATATCGGTACGTTCCGCGTGCTGGTACTGCAAGGTTGCGATCGCCACAGTGCCAGGTTGCTGGCCATGCTGCGTGCGGCACAACTGAGCATTGCCCTGCGTGCGCCGGTAACCTTTCAGTTGCGGGTACTCGTGGTCAGCCTGCCGGTGGCTGCCAGCGATACGTTGGAATTCCACGAGGGCAGTTTCAGTGCCCTGTTCATGCAGGATGACCCGCGGGTTCAGTTACAGATGATCGAAGGGCGCGAAGTGGTGCCCTTCAGCCGTCGGTCTTCGGCAGCGCCCGACCGCTGGCTGCTGGCGAGAAACGCCCTGCTGATGTTCGGGCACATGGTCGATGCCAGGCCCGAAGCCCTGCTGGGTAGCCGGCTGCACCTGGAGCTGGCGGATGCCGCGTGTTCTGCGCTGCAGGCTGCGACACCGGCCGATGTCTTGATCACCGCCATTCCCGTACGCCAGCGGCGCCGCTACCTGGCGTGGGCCCGGCGTAGTCTGCGCCTGGCAGGGGAGCGCGGCCCCCATGTGTTGCATCACTGCCTGGCGGCGCTGGCCCACGGGCTGAGCCGGTTGCACGGCGCAGCCGATGCCTCGCCGGGCAGCCTGGCGAAGCCCACACAGGGCGATGCCGCGCAGGAGGCATCGTTGCGGCTACTTGCCATAGATGACCTGCTGCCGCATCTGCTTGAAGGGCAGCAACTGGATGCCATGTTGGGTGCTGGTCTCGAAAAGGCCGATGATGCCTGGCCATTGGCGGCGTTCGTCGATCCGAACGCCCGGGCCCAGTTGCACCAACTGCGCGCCCGCAGCCTGGAGCTGCAGGCCGCTCGCCCGGCGCTTTCGCTGGCGAACCCGTCGGGTGATAGCAAGACTCGCGATGGGCACACCCTGGCGCTGGGCAAAGCCTACGGTATCAACCAGACTCAACTGGTGTGCCTGCTGTTCAGTCCCTTCGCCAGGCAGGGAAAGAAGCTCGAGCATTTTCTGCAGTGCCGGCATGCAGACATGCTGGTAGCGCTGCCGTACCTGCACCGGGCCCTGCAAGGCAAACCCTGCCCCGATGCGGTGCGGGACTGGCTGGTGAATACCAGTGGCCTGCCGCTGGTGCAGTTACGGGCAATCTATGAGGGGCGCATGCCGCTGACTGCCTGGCGCTTACAGAGCAACCTGGCCCGCCGCGATGTGCACCTCAGGTTGCTGCCACGGCCTTCGTCGGGGCGCCGCCGTAGCCCAGTGGCGTTGCCTTGAAAGGGCCAGCGGTTCCCGGCGAGTTCGCCTATCGCAAGGTGTACCGCTACCTGGAGGCGTTGATCGAGCAGGGCTCAGGCGTTGGCCCCTGCAAGTTACCGTCGTTACGTGCACTGTCCCGACGGTTGCGGGTGTCATTGGCGACTGTGCAGAGTGCCTACAACCTGCTGGAGGAAGAAGGCCGGGTCCAGTGTCTGCCGAGGTCCGGCTACTACGCTCAGGTCGCTGCAAAGGCGCAGGCAGCGCCCATGTACCCGCAGTCTCCCTTGCCGGTACAGCCACTGCTGGAGCGTGCGCTGCTAGGCCACGAGCGGCGCATGGCCCGTCAGCGCGCCAGCAGCGTTGCACCCAGGGAGATGCTCGGCGACTCCCGTCTGCGCAATGCCTTGGCTGAGCGTTATACCCGTTCCTCCAGCCAGTACTGGCGTGCCGAGGACGTTCAACTGGCCCCTGACGTGCAAGCGTTGCTGGAGACGGTGCTCGCAGGGCTTGCCTTGCAGGGCGGGACGGTACTGGTGCAGTCGCCCTGTTGCTGGCAGGTGTTGCGCGCTTTGGCGCGTGCTGGTATGCGGGTGCTGGAAGTGCCTGCGGATAGCCGCGGCAACCCGGACCTGCGTGCCTTGGCCCGGTTGCTGGGCGGCGAGCCGGTGTGCATGCTGGTCATGCCGTCTTGCCTGGGCATGCCACAAGGGCGGCTGGTGTCGCCGCACTATCAGCAGCAGCTTGGTCAGCTACTGGACCAGCATGCTGTCTGGTTGCTGGAAAACGACCTGGACAGTGAGCACTGTTACAGCGGGCCGCCACACACGCGCTTGCGCGACTGGGTCGACCCCCGCTGGCTGTTGGTGCTGGGGGCATTCGAGGCGGCAGTGGGTGCCGAGGCACCTTACGCCTATGTGCTGGGCCATGACGCGGCACTGGCCAAAGCGTTTGCCGAACGGGCATTTCGGCTTGCGCCGCTGCGCCTGCAAGCGCTTGCCCTGATGCTGGGCAAAAGGCAGATCGAGATGCAGCTTGTCCAGCTGCGTACCGACCTGCACAGGCGTACACAGTACCTGGTACGCGCGCTGGAGTTGCAGTTCGGTCAGCGGGTGGCGTTGCAGATGCCCCAGGGCGGACGAATGCTGTGGGTGCGTTTTCGCCAACCGCTGGAGTGGGATTGCATTGTTGCGGCGTTGGCAGGTTCCGCCTTGCATGCACTGCCGGGCTGGCAGTTCAGCCTGCAGGGGCGATACCAGCAGTACCTGGCACTGGTGTGGCTGGGTGACCAGCCGGGTGACCTGCAACAGGCGGTGGAGCGCCTGGCGCAGGCGCTGGAGCCGCGTTGTGGGCGGCCCGCCGGCGTGTCACGCTGACTGCGCATGCTCTTGCCCCTGGCGCAAGCGGGTACTGAGCAACGCTGCCAGCACCAGCAATGCGGCAATGATCCACAAACCGTTGCGGGTGCTGCCGGTGGTCTGCTCGATCAGGCCCATCACCGACGGGCCGACGAAACCACCAAACAGGCCGCAGGTGGTAACGAACGCCAGGCCCGCCGCCAGGGCGCTGCCACTCAGCCTGCTGGACGGGAAGACAAACAGGATCGACTGCACCACGAACAGCATCAGCGCGGTCAGGGAAAACCCGATCAGGCCGATGAACGAGTTGGCCAGCGACGCCAGCAGCAACCCTGTCGCCATGGTCAGCAGGCCGCCGAACAGCAGGGTGCGGCAACGGCGTGGCGAGGTGGCCAGGCGTGGGAAGGTGGCAGCACCGATGGCAGCAGCAACCCACGGCACGGCAGTCAGCAGGCCTATCTGGAAGGGGGATAGCGCAGCGTAAGTGCCGATAATGCCGGGCAGGAAGAAAATCACGGTGTAAATGGTGATCTGGTGCACGAAGTACACCGAGATCGCCAGCCAGATCTGCCGGTCGCGGAACATCTGCCCCAGCTTGCTCTGCTGGGGCGCGGCAGCCCGTTCGGCCGCCAGGCGGCGTTCGATGTCCTGGGCGTCGGCCGCCGACAGCCAGGGCGCCGAGGCTGGGCCATCGGGCAGCTTTTTCCACACCACAACGGCCAGGGCCACGGCGGGCAAGCCTTCGAGTACGAACAGCCACTGCCAGCCATGCCAGCCCAGTACGCCGTCCATTTCCAGCAGGGCACCGCCCAGTGGGCCGCTGAGGATGTTGGCCAGGCACACGCCCAGCAGGAAGTAACCCGTGGCGCGGGCGCGCTGCTCACGGTCAAACCAGTAGGTCAGGTACAGCATCACCCCAGGAAACAGGCCTGCTTCGGCCACCCCTAGCAGCAGGCGCATGATATAGAACGACGTTTCTCCCTGGACGAAGGCCATGCCCGCCGAGAGCAGGCCCCAGGTGATCATGATGCGGGTAATCCAGAAGCGTGCGCCCACCCGGTGCATGATCAGGTTGCTCGGCACTTCGGCCAATGCATAGGTAAGGAAGAACAGGCCCGCCCCCAGGCCATAGGCCGCTGCTGACAGGCCCAGGTCGATGCCCATGCTGGCTTTTGCCAGGGCGATGTTGGTGCGGTCGAGAAAGCTCATCACGTAGACGACGATGAGCAGTGGCATCAATTTGCGTAACAGCAGGCCATTCAGGCGCTGCTCGGTGGTGGCGGCAGGGGCCGAAGCCGCTGCACGGGTGAGGGTTGTCATTGTTTTTTTCCCCGTGAAAAGTGCTGGTGGTGTGCCCGTAGCGGGCACACCAGGCGTGTTGTTCAGGAACGGTTGATATCGAGCCACACCGCGCCGTTGGGGTACTGGTAGCGCTCCAGGGTCTCGGCATGCATTTCGATGCTGTAGCCCGGGCGTTGCGGTGGCATGTAGCGCCCACGGCGGATCACCACCGGGTCGATGAAGTGCTCATGCAGGTGATCGACGTACTCCAGCACCCGATTGTGCAGCGAAGCAGACACTGCGATGTAGTCGAACAGGGCGATGTTCTGCACATATTCGCACAGCCCGACACCGCCGCCGTGCGGGCACACCGGCACGTCGTACTTGGCCGCCATCAGCAGCACGATCAGCACTTCGTTCAGGCCACCCAGGCGGGCGGCATCCAGCTGGCAGAAATCCAGCGCACCGGCCTGGAACATCTGCTTGAACATGACCCGGTTATGGCAATGCTCACCGGTGGCCACACCGATCGGCGCGATGCGCTGGCGAATGGTGGCGTGGCCGAGAATGTCGTCCGGGCTGGTCGGCTCTTCGATCCACAGCGGTTCGAAGGCGGCCAGGCGGCGCATGTTGGCGACTGACTCCTCCACGCCCCACACCTGGTTGGCATCCATCATCAGGGTGCGTTCCCAACCGATTTCGTCGCGCAGGATGCTGGCGCGGCGTATGTCTTCTTCCAGGTCGGCGCCGATCTTCTGCTTGATGTGGGTCCAGCCATCCTCCACGGCCTCACGGGCCAGTTTGCGCATTTTTTCTTCGCTGTAACCCAACCAGCCTGGCGCGGTGGTATAGCCGGGGTAGCCTTCGCGCAGCATCTGCGCCTCTCGTTGGGCCTTACCCGGTGCCTGGCGGCGCAGCAGGGCAATGGCTTCCTCGGGGGTGAGCACGTCTGTGACGTAGCTGAAGTCCAGGCAGCCCACCAACTGTTCAGGCGTCATGTCCGCCAGCAGTTTCCACACCGGTTTACCTTCGTGCTTGGCCCACAGGTCCCACACCGCGTTGATGATGGCCGCAGTGGCCAGGTGGATCACGCCTTTCTCAGGGCCTAGCCAGCGCAGTTGGCTGTCGCTGACGGTAAAGCGGTGCCAGAAACCGCCCATGTCGGCGGTGATTTCTTCGAGGCTGAGGCCGACGATCAGGGGTGCCAGCGACTGCACCGCTGCTGCGCAGATCTCGTTGCCGCGGCCGATGGTGAACGTCAGGCCGTGGCCCTCAAGGGCCTCGGCGTCGGTGTGCAGCACCACGTAGGCTGCCGAATAGTCGGGGGCGCTGTTCATGGCGTCGGAGCCGTCCAGCGACAGCGAGGTCGGAAAACGGATGTCGCGAACGCTCAGGTGGGTAATACGTATGCTCATGGTCGACTCTTGTTCTGCTCAAGCGCTGGGAGACCTGACTGTAGGTTGTCGAGCGATACAGGCATAATCGCCAATTCTTAATCAGCGATACCGGATTCGATATGTCTCGCTTGCCACTCGACCCCATCCAGGCGCCACCCAGCCTCGGCGCATTGAAGATCTCCAGCCGCCAGATCACGCTGCTGAATGCCCTGGGCGAGTTCGGCAACCTGCGCCGTGCCGCCGCCGCGATGCACACCACGCAACCGGCGGCGAGTCTGTTGCTGCAGCAGCTTGAGGAACGCCTTGGCGTGCGTTTGTTCGAGCGCTTGCCGCGGGGTATGCAAGCAACGCTTTATGGCGAGGTGATGATCCGCTATGCGCAGAACGCGTTACATGAGTTCGAGCATGCCCAGGCACAAATCGCCGAACTGGCGCGCGGGGCCTCGGGCCTGGTGCGGGTGGGCAGCGTCATGGGCCCGGTGCCCGGCGTTCTGACCAAGGCGGTACTGGCCTACAAGCGCGACCATCCCAAGGTGCGCATTTCGCTGGAAGTGGGCACCAGCGATACCTTGCTGCCGGCGTTGTTGCGCGGCGACTTCGACATGGTGGTAGGCCGCCTGCCAGACCAGAGCGACAGCCAGGACCTGAATATCGAACTGTTTGAAGGCGGTGAGCAGATGCGCGTGATTGCCCGCGCTGGGCACCCTCTGGCGGCGGCGGCCGGGTTGCAATTGGCCGATCTGGTGGCCCTGACCTGGATACTGCATCCTATCGGCAGCCCGATGCGCCGCCGCGTTGAAAGTGCGCTGCAGGCCGGGGGCATGGTGCAGTCACTGGACATCGTTGAAACCGCTTCGATCCTGGCGACCACGGCCATGCTCGAAGCCTCCGAAATGATTGCGGTGGTACCCAATGACGTGGCAGAGCATTATGCCCGCTATGGCATGGTTGCCATCCTGCCGGTAGAGCTGCCGCTGACCATGGCCAACCTGGGCGTGCTGACCCTGCGCTCGCGGCCCAACTCGGTTGCCCTGGATACCTTGCTGCGCTACCTGCGGGCGCAATAACCCTGCCTTTTCACCTGCCAGAGGCCTGCCGCCGATGTCGTCGGACATGACCCACTCCAGCTTTTGCAACTGGATCCGCTACAAGCACCTGGTGCTGATCGACACCCTGGCGCGTACCCGCAACATGCACGCAACCGCCACGCGCATGAACCTCAGCCAGCCGGCCTTGAGCAAGATGCTGCGCGACCTCGAAGAGCAGTTCGGCTTCGCTTTGTTCGAGCGCCTGCCACGCAGTATGCCGCCCACCGAGCTGGGTGAATATGTGGTGCGCTATGCCCAGGGGGCGCTGGCCGAATCGCAGCAATTCGTCGACCAGGTCAACCGCCTGCGCAACGGCGGGCACGGTTTTATCCGCGTCGGCGGCATCTTCGCCGCCACTGCACTGGTCCTGCCGCAGGCCATCGCTGCGATCAAGGCGCGCAGCCCGCTGTTGTCGATTGAAGTGGTAGAGCATTCCAGTGATCACCTGCTGACCATGCTCGAGCAGAACAAGCTCGACATCATGATTGGCCGCTTCACCGAAGAGCGCTTCAGCCAGTTGTTCGACTTCCAGCCTCTGGAGCCCGAACCGTTCAGCCTGGTGGTCAACAGCGAGCACCCGCTTAACCAGCTGGAAAGCCCGCCACTGGCGGCGTTGGGCGACTGGCCGTGGGTGTTGTACCCGGTGGGCACGCCGATTCGCAACCGCCTGGAGCAGGCCTTCCGGGTGGCGGGTATCGCCACGCCGGCTGACAGCGTCGAGACCATCTCCATGCCGATGTTCCTGCAGTTACTGCAGTCGGCTCCGATGATTGCCATGTTGCCGCGCTCGATGGTTGCCGCGCAGCTGGCCAGCGGGCAGTTCAGGGAGTTGCGCAGCCCCTTGCACGTACCCGCCCTGGAGTATGGCGTGGTTACCCGCAAGGATGAACCGCTGAGCGCCTCGGCCCGGGCGTTTGTCGAGATTTTGCTGGAGGGCGCCAGGCAGCGGCAAAAGGAAGGTACGGCTGCAACCGCCTCGGGCAAGGCCTGATGGTTCAGGCGCTCCCACAGGGTGTGTGCAGGCCTGAGTAATTGGAGGCAGGCTTTTAGACGATCAGGGATCACCGCCCGATTACAACTTCCGATAACCTTTGGTTATCGCTTGATCGGATCATCTCATTGGGAATGCTGCCCAAGGCTTCTTACAGTGGCAACAGCCATAACAAGAAGCTCGCTGCACTACCTGAGAGGTCCCATGCAACTGATTGCCAAGTCCGGTGACCTTGCCGTCATCCGCCTCAACCCGCTGGACAATGTGCTCATCGCCCGCCAGGCCTTGCCGCAAGGCCTGCATCTGGATGCCGAGGCGATTACCGTGCGTCAGCCGATTCCTTCGGGCCACAAACTCGCGACCGAACGCGTGGAGCAGGGCCAGCCGCTACGCCGCTACGGGCAGATTATCGGTTTTGCTTCGCAGGCCATTGATGCCGGCGACCACGTGCATGTGCACAACGTACAGATGGGTGATTTTGCTCGCGACTATGCCTTTGGTGTCGACACGCGCAGCTTGCCGGGTAGCGAAGCAGTGTTCCAGGGCATCGTGCGCGCCGATGGGCGTGTTGCCACCCGTAATTACATCGGCATTCTCACCTCGGTGAACTGCTCGGCGACCGTGGCCCGGGCTGTGGCCGACCACTTCCGCCGTGACATTCACCCCGAGGTGCTGGCCGACTACCCGAACATCGACGGCGTGGTCGCCTTGACCCACGGTGCCGGTTGCGCAGTGGACCCCAGCGGGGAAGCCCTTGGCCTGCTGCGCCGTACCCTGGGCGGGTACGCCGTGCACCCCAACTTTGCTGCGGTACTGATCATTGGCCTGGGCTGCGAAACCAACCAGATCGAAAGCCTGCTGGAAACCCAGGGGCTGCAAGCCAGTGCGCAGCTGCGTGCCTTCACCATCCAGGGCATCGGCGGCACGTCGAAAACCATCGCTGCCGGTATCGAGCAGGTCCGCAGCCTGCTGGCCGAGGCCAACCATGTCCAGCGCCAACCGGTCAGCGCACGGCACCTGGTGGTCGGCCTGCAATGTGGCGGCTCCGATGGCTACTCCGGCATTACCGCCAACCCGGCACTGGGCAACGCGGTCGACCGTCTGGTGGCGGCCGGTGGTACGGCGATCCTGTCCGAAACCCCGGAAATCTACGGCGCCGAGCACTTGCTGACCCGCCGCGCGGTCACCCGTGAGGTCGGCGAAAAGCTGGTGGCGCGCATCCGCTGGTGGGAAGACTACTGCCAGCGCATGAACGCCGAGCTGAACAACAACCCTTCAGCCGGCAACAAGGCCGGGGGCCTGACCACCATCCTCGAAAAGTCGCTGGGCGCAGTGGCCAAGGCGGGCTCCAGCAACCTGGTCGATGTGTACCAGTACGCCGAAGCTGTGCGTGCCCAAGGCCTGGTGTTCATGGATACCCCCGGTTACGACCCGGTCTCGGCCACCGGCCAGGTGGCCGGCGGGGCTAACCTGATCGCCTTCACCACCGGGCGCGGCTCGGCTTACGGCTGTGCTCCGGCGCCGTCGATCAAGCTGGCAACCAACAACCGGGTGTTCGAACACCAGCAAGAGGACATGGACGTCAACTGCGGCGGCATTGCCGACGGCTCCACCACTATCGAGGAGCGTGGTGCGTACATTTTCGAACAGATGTTGCGCATTGCTTCCGGGGAACGCAGCAAGAGCGAACAGCACGGGTATGGGCAGAACGAGTTCGTGCCCTGGCAGATCGGTGCAGTGACCTGATTGACCGCTTCTGTTCCGCCTACGAGATGACACCCATGACTCAAGCCACACATTTCAACGTGCAAGCGCTCACCACCTTTGTCGAGCAACTGTTCGAAAAGGCCGGCGCCGATGCCGAAGTCGCCCAGGTGGTGACCCAGGTACTGCTCGAGGGTGAACTGCTCGGGCACCGCACCCACGGCCTGAACCTGGTCAGCCGCTACATCGGCGGCATGCTGGAAGGAACGGTCAAGGCCCGTGCGCAGGCACTGGAACAGGTGTCGCACAGTGACGTCTCCAGCGTGTTCGATGGCCACTACCTGCTGGGGCCTTACTGCGTCAGCCGTGCGCTGGATTGTGCGGCAAAGGGGGCGACTGCGCAGGGCATCGGTATTGCGGTGGTGCGCCGTGCTTCGCACATCGGCTGCCTGGCCGCCTATCTCAAGCCCTATACCGACCGGGGCCTGGTGGGGAACAGGGCATGACCCTCTCGCCTGAACTGCTGGCGGACCTCGACCGCCTGGCCGGCCAACTGCAACTGCCGGCACTCTCCCAATAATGCACACCAAGGGTACTCAGATGACTGATCGATCGAACGCCAATCAACCGCTGTCGCTGAACCAGAACGCCAGTGTCTTCGAGAGCGGGAGCTGGGTAGGGCGGGTCTGGCTGGCGGACCAGGGCCCGGCGGTGGTGCTGGTGAAAGCAGGCGCCGTCTACGATATCAGCAGCCACGTGGCGACTGTTTCGGCCCTGCTGGAAGTGACCGACCCGGTGGCCTATCTGCGCGCCTTGCCGCTGGCCGAGCCACTGGTTGCGCTATCGGTGTTGCTGGACAACAGCGATCCGAGCCAGCGCGACCCCAGTCAGCCATGGCTGCTGGCACCCATCGACCTGCAGGCGGTGAAGGCCGCAGGCGTGACCTTTGCGACCAGCTTGCTGGAACGTGTGGTCGAAGAGCAGGCCAAGGGCGACCCGGCCAAGGCCGATGCAATCCGTGACACCTTGGTCAGCCGCATCGGCGCTGACCTGTCGCAGATCGTGCCCGGCTCCGCCCAGGCCGAAGCGCTACGCAAAGTGCTGGTGGAGCAGGGCCTGTGGTCGCAATACCTGGAGGTGGGCATCGGCCCGGATGCCGAAGTGTTCACCAAGGCCCAGCCGCTGTCGGCGGTTGGCCACGGTGCCGCTATCGGCATCCACCCCAAGTCCAGCTGGAACAACCCAGAGCCGGAAGTGGTGCTGGCGGTGTCCAGTGATGGCCGCATCAAGGGCGCGATGCTTGGCAACGACGTCAACCTGCGCGACTTCGAAGGGCGTAGCGCCTTGCTGCTGTCCAAGGCCAAGGACAACAACGCCTCTACCGCCCTGGGCCCGCTGCTGCGCCTGTTTGACGAAAGCTTCGGCCTTGACGATGTGCGCAACGCCGAAGTGGACCTGCGTGTTGAAGGCGAAGACGGCTTCATCCTGTCTGGCCGCAGTTCCATGCGCCAGATCAGCCGCGACCCGCAAGACCTGGTGCAGCAAACCCTCAACGAAAACCATCAGTACCCCGACGGCATGGTGCTGTTCCTGGGCACCCTGTTCGCCCCCAAGCAGGACCGTGACCAGCCAGGCAATGGCTTTACTCACAAGCCGGGCGACGTGGTGACCATCAGCAACCCGCAACTGGGCACGCTGTGCAACCGGGTGACCACCAGCGACCAGGCACCGCAGTGGGCGTTTGGCCTGCGCGCGTTGATCGACAACCTTGGCCGGCGTGGCCTGCTGGAGGTCGCAGCCACCGCCCGCCAGCCCTGAACAACACGCTGCGCCAGGGAGGGGCGCAGCACCCTCGATGGATCGCCAAGGCGCTGACAGCGCG
The DNA here is from genome assembly GCF_059423245.1 of Pseudomonas sp. GW460-LB5. Classification (NCBI taxonomy): domain Bacteria; kingdom Pseudomonadati; phylum Pseudomonadota; class Gammaproteobacteria; order Pseudomonadales; family Pseudomonadaceae; genus Pseudomonas; species Pseudomonas sp. GW460-LB5. The sequence goes on along the minus strand of NZ_JBWKXT010000022.1, from coordinate 44,445 downwards.
GCAACAATAATAATAAAAGGTCGACACATGAACCCTATGAAGAAGTACCAGCGCAGTACTCGGGTTCGTTCACCACGGCGTTCATGATCAGCGCGGGGGTGGCACTGTGCTCGGCGGTGGCGTACTTCCTGCGGCTGCAGGCGCCGATTGGCAGTGCCAAGGACGCGGCAGGGGAGAGGGTCCCGGCAACCAAGTAACCCGGAAACGTCACGTAATCCCTGTAGGAGCGTCAATGGACTGACCCACGGCTCTTGTCAGGCATGTTTATCTGTATGTATAAACAGTGCCTGATACCGCAATCTGACTTCAGCCCGTGATCGCCCATTCTGTCGACGACCCTTTCTATTACCTGCACAACTTCCGCCAGGTAGTGCTGTGGGTCGAACAACGCTACCAGGACCTGCTCGATGAGCAGGAACTGGCTTTCATCCGTGCCTTCAGCCAACTGCAGGCGCCAGCCCAGGCCTTGATGGTGCGCATGGTCATGCGCAAAGGCGAGTTGTTTCGCAGCGACCGGCTCGACTACGCCGAAATCGGCGACAGCGCGCTGGCGCTGCAGCCGTTGCAGGTTCTTGGCTGGGTGCGGGAACCCGAGCAACTGGAACTGGAGCAGCTGTTTGCCTTGCTGCGCAAGGAGGAGCTGGCCCGCTGCTTCGCCCGGCAACTGAGCCGCCCGCGGGCCGCCAAGCATGAGTTGTTGGCACAGCTGCAGCCTTTGGAGCTGGCGGCCCGATCACTGCTCGAGTGGTTCCCGGACAGCGAGGTGCGCATTCTCCAGTGGTGCTTGCAGCCCCTGTGCGACCGTATCCGGTTGTTGTTCTTTGGCAACCTTTACCAGGACTGGTCAGATTTCGTCCTGGCCGACCTTGGCCTGTTGCGCTACGAGCAAGTACCGTTCAGCACAGATTCCCGCGCCTTGCAGCAACGTGACGATATCGACCTGGCCATGGCTTTGCATCAGTGCGCCGAGCGCCTGGAGCAGGGCGGCGATCCAGTGCCGATCCTGGCGACTCTACAAGGCCTGCACAGCGAGAACCCTTGGTTGGCCAGGCGCCATGCGCGCCTGCAATTCGCCTTGGGCCAACAATGCGAGCGTCTGGGGGAGTGGGACCTGGCCATGGCCGTGTATGCGCAGTGCAACCATGCCCAGGCGCGCATTCGCCAGGTGCGTGTACTTGAGCGCACCGAACAGTGGCCCCATGCCCACGCGCTGGCACTGCAACTTGCTGCGGCACCAGCCAATGCACTGGAGGTGCAAGCACTCGAGCGCATGCTGCCACGCTTGGCGCGTAAGCTCGGCGGCCCGCCACAGCGGCGCCAGCGGGCCACGCCGCTGGAGCTGATCGAGCTCGAACTGCCCCGCGAGCACGCTGCGCTGGGTGTGGAGGAAGCCGTGCGACAACACCTGGCACAAGAAGGCGGCCAGGTGCATTACGTGGAGAACACGTTGCTCAACAGCCTGTTTGGCCTGTTGTGCTGGGAGGCTATCTTTGCGCCGGTGCCCGGCGCGTTTTTCAACCCGTTCCAGGCGGCGCCACAGGACCTGCATGACAGTGACTTCCAGCAACGGCGCAGTGCGCTGTTCGATTTTTGTCTGGGCCGGCTGGACGATGGCAGCCATCGCCAGGCGATACTCGACTGCTACAGGGGCAAGCAGGGCCTGCAGTCGCCGTTCGTGTTCTGGTCCATGCTCAGCGAGCAACTGCTGGAGCAGGCCCTGGCTTGCCTTCCGGCAGCCCAGCTGAAACAGTGCTTTCTGCGCCTGTTGCAGGATATTCGCAGCAACCGCGCGGGCATGCCCGACCTGATTCAGTTCTGGCCAGAGCAGGGCCGTTACCGCATGGTCGAGGTCAAGGGGCCCGGTGACCGCCTGCAGGACAACCAGTTGCGCTGGCTGGAATTCTGCAGGCAACACGGTCTGCCCGTTGCGGTGTGCCATGTGCGTTGGCGCGAAGCGCCATGAGCTACAGCATTGCGGTGCGTGCTCTGTGCGAGTTCAGCGCCAAGGTTGGCGACCTGGACCTGCGTTTCACGCCGTCGCCCAGCGCTCAGGAAGGCATCGAAGGGCATCAGCGGGTAGTGGCACGGAGGGCTGCGGGCTACGAGTCGGAAATCACCCTTGAAGGCCAATTCGAAACCCTCAAGGTGCGGGGCCGCGCCGACGGTTACGACCCTGGCAGCAACCGCCTGGAAGAGATCAAGACGCACCGTGGCGACTTGGCGCGTCAACCCGCCAATCACCGTCAGTTGCACTGGGCACAGGCCAAGGTCTATGGCTGGTTGATGTGCCAGGCACGACAACTGTCCGCCATTGAGGTGGCGCTGGTGTACCTGGACGTGGACAGCGATGAGCAGACACTGTTCAGTGAACACTATGAGTCCGCTGAATTGCGGGCCTTCTTCGAAACCCAGTGCCAGCGCTTTCTAGGCTGGGCCCAATTCCAGCAACGACGCCTGGCCGAACGTGACCAAGGCCTTCAGGCGCTGCGCTTCCCCTACCCACAGTTTCGCCAGGGCCAGCGGCAGCTGGCCGAAACCTTGTACAAGGCGGTAAGCACCGGGCGTTGCCTGATGGCCCAGGCCAGCACCGGCATTGGCAAGACCCTTGGTACGTTGTTCCCGCTGCTGAAAGCCATGGTGCCGCAGCAGCTGGACAAGCTGTTCTTTCTCACCGCCAAGACGCCGGGCCGGGCGCTGGCCCTCGATGCCATGCGTCAGATCACTGATGCTGCGCCACAACCTGCTTTGCGCACACTGGAGTTGATTGCCCGCGACAAGGCCTGCGAGTACCTGGACAAAGCCTGTCATGGCGAGTCCTGCCCATTGGCCGCTGGCTTCTACGACCGCTTGCCGGCAGCGCGTGAGGCCGCCGCAACACTGCCGTTGCTCGACCGTGCCAACCTGCGCGAAGTGGCCTTGGCGCACCAGGTTTGCCCGTATTACCTGGGGCAGGAGATGGCGCGCTGGGTCGACGTGCTGGTCGCCGACTACAACTACTACTTTGATGCGCATGCCTTGCTGTTCGGCCTGACCCAGCTCAACCAGTGGCGCGTTGCGGTGCTGGTGGACGAAGCGCATAACCTGGTTGAGCGTGGTCGTGGCATGTACAGCGCCAGCCTTGACCAAGGGCAGCTGCTGGCCCTGCGTCAGCGCAAACCGCCCGGGCTGGTCAGCGCCCTTGACCGCCTGAACCGGCAGTGGAATGCGCTGTACAAAGAACAGCGTGCGCCGTACCAGGCCAGCGAGTCGCTGCCCGACGGGTTGTTGCGCGCCTTGCAGCAGTGCATCGGCCAGATTCAGGAGCAGATGAATCAGATGCCCGCGCACATGGACCCGCAGGTATTGCAGTTTTTCTATCAGGCCTTGCAGTTCAGCCGGGTTGCCGAGCTGTTCGATGAACACTTCCTGTTCGACATCAGCCAGCGCCAGGGCCCGCGCAAGCGCCGGCTGGCTACCCTGTGCCTGCGCAATGTCACCCCGGCGCGCCTGTTGGCCCCACGCATGCTGGCGGCACGCAGTGTGACGCTGTTTTCCGCCACGTTGAGCCCGCGGCATTTCTACAGCGACTTGCTGGGTATGCCGGCCGATACCGCCTGGCTGGAAGTGGCTGCGCCGTTTCGCGCAGAGCAGCTGGAGGTACGGATTGCCAGCCAGGTGTCCACCCGCTACCAGCAGCGGCAAGCCTCTCTGGTACCGATCGTGGAGCTGATTGCCCAGCAGTATGAGCACATGCCGGGTAACTACCTGGCATTCTTCAGCAGCTTCGAATACCTGCAGCAGGTGGCCGACCTGTTGGCCGAGCGGCATGGGCAGATTCCCCTGTGGGCCCAGGCCCCGGGGATGGACGAGGCCGCCCGCCAGGCGTTTCTTGATCGATTTGTTGCCGACGGCCGGGGCGTTGGCTTTGCCGTATTGGGGGGGGCTTTCGGCGAAGGCGTGGATTTACCAGGTACGCGGCTGATCGGGGCGTTTGTCGCCACCCTGGGGTTGCCGCAGGTCAACCCGGTCAACGAGCAGTTCAAGCAACGCCTGGGTCGGCAATTTGGTGCGGGTTTTGACTACACCTATCTTTACCCGGGTGTGCGCAAAGTGATCCAGGCGGCTGGCCGGGTTATCCGTGGTGACCAGGACCGGGGCGTGCTGGTGCTGATAGATGAACGCTTCGCCCAGCCCCGGGTGCAGCAGATGTTTCCGGCATGGTGGCCCAAGGCTGCGCCGGCCAGCACGCCGGCTGATGACAAAAGCACGCTCCGATTGCGGTAAGATCACGAACCATGCCAGTTGCAAAGCCTTGTATATCAAGGTGATGGCACTTCACAGGGGCTTGATGGAATGCGCGCTTGGCATTCGTCAGGACTTGTTTTTATGTCGTTTCGACTTGCTTCAGGGTTTGCCAGTTTCACGACCGGCCGCCGCTTCGCTACAGGGTTCACGTTTTGTCCGATCTCCCCAAAAATCCGCTGCTGCAGTACATGGACCGCCTGGCCCCCTCCAGCCAGCAAACCATGCGCTACATCCTTCAGGACGCTGCCGACCGGCTTGGCTTTGTCGACTGCAATGTCGTCGACGTGCCTTGGCATCGGCTAGAGCCCGGCCATGTGATTGCCTTGGTGTCGGCCCTGCGTGCCGACGGTTATGCGCCAAACAGTTCGTCTTTGTATGTCAACGCTATTCGTGGGGTGATGAACGAGGCCTGGCGTCAGGGCCTGATCGACCATGAGCAGTTGCTGCGCATTCGTGAGGTCAAACCGGCCACCGGCAGCCGCCTGCCGCCAGGGCGCAACCTGCGCCGCAGCCTGATTCGCGAACTGATGGAGGTGTGCGCATCCGACCCTCGGCCGCAAGGCGTGCGCGACGCGGCGATCATCGCCTTGCTCTATGGCACCGGCATGCGCAAGTCAGAGTCGGTGGACATCGACCTGGCCCAGGTCGATTTCCAGGCGCGCAGCCTGCAGGTGGTGGGCAAGGGTAACCACCAACTGATCAAGTACGCCCCGCCATGGGCGTTCGAGAAGCTGCAGGCGTGGCTGGACTTGCGCCGTCAGGACCTGCCAGCAGGGGCAGAGGACGACCCGTTCCTGTTCAACCGCATCCGCCGCGGTAGCCACATCACCCGGGCGCGTATCACCAAGCATGCGATCTACTACATTGCCCGTCAGCGCGGTGCGCAAGTGGGGGTGAAAATCATGCCGCACGACTTCCGCCGGGCGTTCATCACCCGGGTGATCGAAGAGCATGACCTGTCGATTGCCCAGAAGCTGGCGCACCATGCCAATATCCAGACCACCGCCATTTATGACCGGCGTGACGACAACGAACGCCGGCGAGCCGTCGACCGCTTCGACTACTGAGTCCTTGTGTTTGCGGTCCATTCGCGGGACAAGCCCGCTCCCACAGGCTCCTCGCAGACCTTGAGTCCTGTGTAATACCTGTGGGAGCGGGCGCGCCCGTGAAGGGCTGAAAGCAGCCCTATTTGCACGGGTGTCGGCACTGAAACGGGGCCGACACGCGCCCCCGCTTTGTGCGCCATCTGCGCGCATGCCCGATGCCAGAGCGGCCACAGCTGAAGTTTCATCTGCCTTCACCTGCGGAGTTGGCCCGCAACCTGCTATATCCAGCCTGCGAATTTGATCGAGTGGTCAGGCCGCGCGCGCTAGCCATTGCCCGCGCCGGACCCTCTAAACGGCCAGCAGGCCACGGATTTCAGGGGCCGCAGGATGTCGCTCGCGGAGCAGATCGAACAACAACAAGACGATGCAGGCTGGAGTGCCCACCTGCAGTTGCGCTTTGTCAGGCGTGACGATGTGACCCGCCTTGGTGCGCGTCGGCATTTCGGACCTCTTTTGGTGCAGCGGCCCTTCTACCCGGAAGGTGCACCGTGCCATGTCTATGTGCTGCACCCGCCGGGTGGCATCGTCGCCGGCGACCGCCTTGATCTGGATATCCACCTGGAGCCCGACAGCCACGCGCTGCTGACCATGCCCGGTGCCAGTAAGTTCTACCGCAGCATCGGCCCGACCGCGCGGCTGACCCAGCGTTTTCAGCTGGCTGCAGGCAGCACACTGGAATGGTTGCCGCAGGACAGCATCTTCTTTTCTGGTGCCCGCGCCAGCCTCCACAGCCGCTTCACCCTCGAACCCGGGGCGCGCCTGCTGGCCTGGGAAACCCTGTGCCTGGGGCGCCCTGTCATGAACGAGCGTTTCGAGCAGGGCGCCCTGGACAGCTGTTTGCATATTGAACTACCCGACGACGTTGGCCTGCATGAACGCCTGCGTATCGAAGGCGGCCGCCTGGACAAGCTCGGTGGCCACCCGCTGCTCGCTACGTTCTGTGCAGCACCCGCCGACCAGGCGGTGCTGGAGCAGGTTCGCCCATTGCTCGATGAACTGGCCAACCCGGCCGGCGCGACCCTGTTGGGGTCGTTGCTGGTTATCCGTGTGCTTGACCATGACAACCAACACCTGCAACGCACCCTGCAACGCCTGTGGCATGTGCTGCGCCCGGCCGTCCTTGGCCTGCCAGCCTGCCCACCGCGTATCTGGGCTACCTGAGAGAGCGCCATGGAGCTTACCCCGAGAGAGAAAGACAAATTGCTGCTGTTCACGGCCGCATTGCTGGCAGAACGGCGCCTGGCCCGCGGCCTGAAGCTCAACTACCCGGAGGCCGTGGCGCTGATAAGTGCTGCCGTGCTCGAAGGCGCCCGCGATGGCCGCACCGTTGCCGAGCTGATGAGCCAAGGGCGCGAAGTGCTGACCCGCGAGCAGGTGATGCCCGGCATTGCCGAAATGCTCCACGACGTGCAGGTCGAAGCGACCTTCCCGGATGGCACCAAACTTGTGACCGTGCATGACCCCATCGTCTGAAACTGCCCAGGAGCCCCGCATGATCCCAGGTGAAATCCAGGTCGCCGCTGGCGACATCGAACTGAACAGCGGCCGGGAAACGGTCAGTGTCAGTGTGGCCAACCACGGCGACCGGCCGGTGCAGGTCGGCTCGCACTACCACTTCTACGAAGTCAACGAGGCGCTGGTGTTCGATCGTGCGCCAACCTTGGGCTTTCGCCTGGATATCCCGGCCGGCACCGCCGTGCGCTTCGAGCCTGGCCAGGCGCGCACTGTGCAACTGGTGGCCTACGCCGGCAAGCGTGAAGTCTATGGCTTCCAGGGCAAGGTGATGGGCCCGCTGGAGGGCAGGGTATGAGCCGTATTTCCCGCCAGGCCTATGCCGACATGTTCGGGCCCACCGTGGGCGACCGCGTGCGGCTGGCCGACACGGCATTGTGGGTAGAGGTGGAGAAGGACTACACAATCTACGGCGAAGAGGTGAAGTTTGGCGGCGGCAAGGTCATCCGCGACGGCATGGGGCAGGGCCAGATGCTGGCCGCTGAGGCCATGGACCTGGTGCTGACCAACGCGCTGATCATCGACCACTGGGGGATCGTCAAGGCCGACATCGGCATCAAGCACGGGCGTATCGCGGTGATCGGCAAGGCCGGGAACCCGGATGTGCAGCCGGGCGTCAACGTCCCGGTGGGCCCCGGTACCGAAGTGATCGCGGCCGAGGGCAAGATCGTGACGGCGGGGGGTGTCGATTCGCATATCCATTTCATCTGCCCGCAGCAGGTGGACGAGGCACTGAACAGCGGCGTCACGACCTTTATCGGCGGCGGCACCGGCCCGGCCACCGGCACCAATGCAACCACCTGCACGCCTGGCCCTTGGTACCTGGCGCGTATGCTACAGGCCGCCGACAGTCTGCCCATCAACATCGGTTTGCTGGGCAAGGGCAATGCCTCGCGGCCAGAAGCGCTGCGTGAGCAGATCGCGGCCGGTGCGGTGGGCCTCAAGCTGCATGAAGACTGGGGCTCGACCCCGGCGGCTATCGACTGCTGCCTGGGCGTTGCAGAGGAAATGGACGTCCAGGTGGCGATCCATACCGACACCCTCAACGAGTCCGGTTGCATCGAAGACACCCTGGCGGCCATCGGCGACCGGACCATCCACACCTTCCACACCGAAGGTGCCGGCGGTGGCCACGCGCCGGACATCATTCGCGCTGCGGGGCAGGCCAACGTGCTGCCATCCTCGACCAATCCGACCCTGCCGTACACGGTCAACACCGTGGACGAGCACCTGGACATGCTCATGGTCTGCCATCACCTGGACCCGAGCATTGCGGAGGACGTGGCCTTTGCCGAATCGCGCATCCGCCGCGAAACCATCGCTGCCGAGGACATCCTTCACGACATGGGTGCATTTGCCATGACCTCGTCCGACTCTCAGGCCATGGGCCGGGTCGGTGAAGTGGTGCTGCGCACCTGGCAGGTTGCCCACCAGATGAAACTGCGTCGTGGGCCTTTGGCGCCAGACACGGCCTACAGCGACAACTTCCGGGTCAAGCGCTACATCGCCAAGTACACCATCAACCCCGCGTTAACCCACGGCATCGGCCACGAAGTGGGTTCGGTGGAGGCGGGCAAGCTGGCCGACCTGGTGCTGTGGTCGCCGGCGTTCTTCGCGGTCAAGCCGGCCCTGGTGATCAAAGGCGGGATGATCGTCACCGCGCCCATGGGCGACATCAACGGCTCCATTCCCACACCGCAGCCGGTGCACTACCGGCCGATGTTCGGCGCCCTCGGCGCCGCACGGCATGCCACGCGCATGACCTTCCTGCCCCAGGCGGCAATGGAGCGCGGCCTGGCCGAGGAGCTGAACCTGCGCAGCCTGATTGGCGTGGTCAACGGCTGCCGCCGCGTGCGCAAGCCGGACATGGTCCACAACACCTTGCAGCCGCTGATCGAAGTCGATGCGCAGACCTACCAGGTGCGTGCCGACGGCGAATTGCTGGTCTGCGAGCCCGCTAGCGAACTGCCGCTGGCACAGCGTTATTTCCTGTTTTGAAGGAGCACCGATGATTGTCTTGACCCGCCGTATCACCGACCCCGGCACGCTTGCTGTAAGCGGCACCGTCACCCTGGACGTGGACAGCCGCATCAAGAGCCGCCTGCGGGTAACCCTGGACGATGGGCGCGAAGCCGGGCTCATGCTGGAGCGCGGCCACCTGTTGCGCGGGGGAGAGCTGCTTGCCGATGCTGACGGCAGCCAGTTGATCCGCGTACTGGCGGCGCCCGAAGCAGTGTCGACGGTGCGCTGCGCCGATCCACACCTGCTGGCTCGCGCGGCCTATCACCTGGGTAACCGCCACGTGCCCCTGCAGATCGAGCCTGGTCTGTTGCGCTTCCAGCACGACCATGTGCTGGGCGACATGCTGCGTGGCCTGGGCCTGACGGTAGAGGCCGAACAGGCACCGTTCGAACCTGAAGCGGGGGCCTACCAGAGCGCCCCGCATGGCCACAGCCATGCACACGGCAACGATCACCCGTTCGTACGCCTGCCTGCCCATTCCTGAACTGCCTTGGAGCAACCAATGAAAAAGACGCTCGCATTGTTTCTGCTGATGCTGGCCCTGCCAGCCTTCGCCCACCCTGGCCATGACAGCAACCCGCTGCAGGACGGCCTGTTGCACCCGCTGACCGGCCTTGACCATCTGCTGATGCTGCTGGGCACCGGGGTTCTCGCTGCATTGACCGGGCGCAGCCTGACGTTGCCCCTGGCAACCCTGGCGGCGATGTTTGGCGGCGCGGTGTGTGGCCACCTGTTTGGTGACATGCTGGGCATGGAAACCTTGATCGCCCTGTCGCTGCTGGTGGCTGCCGGGGCAGTGCTGCTGCCGAGCCGCCAGTTGCTGCTGGCCATGGCCATGCCGGTGTTCGCCTTGTTCCACGGCTGGGCTCATGGGGTGGAAGCCACGCCAAGCGCGTTCTGGCAATTCAGCGCAGGGTTTGTCGCGGTCAGCGGCTTGCTGCTGGCGGCGGGCTTTGCGGTCGGTTGCCTGTTGCGCCGCCACAGTGGCCTGCAGAAGGCCTTTGGCGGTGGCTTGCTGGCCGGCGCCGCGCTGGTGCTGGCCGGTTGATGGACAGCGACCTGGCATTGCTGCGCCTGCTGCAGCTGGCCAGCCCCGGCTTGCCGGTGGGGGGCTTTACCTACTCGCAAGGTCTGGAGTGGGCAGTCGAGGCGGGCTGGGTAAGGGGCGCGGACGGTTTTGCGGCCTGGCAGCGGGAGCAGGTCGACGACACCTTGGCCTGCCTCGACTGGCCGGTGCTGGCGCGTCTGTACCACGCTTGCCAGGGCGAGGATGCCGCGGCGTTCGCCCACTGGAGCCGTTTTCTGCTGGCCAACCGCGAGACCGCCGAGTTGCGCCTGGAAGAACAGCAGCGCGGCGCGGCGCTGGCCCGGCTGCTTGATGGCTGGCAATTGGGCCAGGCCCCGGCCTGGCGTGCCAGCCTTGAATTGACTCAACTGGGCGGCATGGCCTGGCTGGCTGCGCACTGGGCAATCCCGCTGCGCCCGCTGGCCCTCGGCTATGGCTTTGCCTGGCTGGAGGGCGCGGTAATGGCAGGAGTCAAGCTGGTGCCTTTCGGCCAGCAGGCTGCCCAGACCTTGCTGCGCGACCTGGGCACCGGCTTGCCGGCAGCCCTCGACCGGGCATTGGCCCTGGGCGATGACCAGCTCGGTGGCGGCCTGCCATTGCTGGCCATTGCGTCATCGCGTCACGAAACTCAATACACCCGTTTGTTCCGTTCCTGAGGACTGCCTTCATGCAAAGCTATCAACAACCCCTGCGCGTCGGTGTCGGCGGCCCGGTCGGTTCCGGCAAGACTGCACTGCTGGAAGCGCTGTGCAAGGCCATGCGCGACCATTACCAGATCGCCGTGGTCACCAACGACATCTACACCAAGGAAGACCAGCGCATCCTGACCGAGGCTGGCGCCCTGGAGCCGGAGCGCATTGTGGGCGTGGAAACGGGCGGCTGCCCGCATACGGCGATCCGCGAAGACGCCTCGATGAACCTGGCTGCCGTCGAGGCGCTGGCGCGCAAGTTTGGCAACCTTGAAGTGATTTTCGTCGAAAGCGGCGGTGACAACCTCAGCGCCACGTTCAGCCCGGAGCTCGCTGACCTGACCATTTACGTGATCGACGTGGCCGAAGGCGAGAAGATTCCGCGCAAGGGTGGGCCAGGCATTACCAAGTCGGACTTCCTGGTGATCAACAAGACCGACCTGGCGCCTTATGTAGGGGCTTCATTGGAAGTGATGGAGCGCGACACCCAGCGCATGCGCCCGCAGCGGCCGTGGACCTTCAGCAACCTGAAGAAGGGTGAGGGGTTGCAGGCAGTGATTGATTTCATTGTCGAGCGCGGGATGCTGGGTGTGCGTGGCTAATAGCGATATCCGTACTGCGCGGGCTCTTGCAGGAGCGGCCTTGTGTCGCGAAAGGGCCGCGAAGCGGCCCCGGCAGTATTCGCGTCCGCGCTGAAATCCGGGGGCTGCTTTGCAGCCCTTTCGCGACACAAGGCCGCTCCAGCAACGATTGCGTCTGGTTTGGTCAGTTGTGGCAGCAGTGTGGCTTGTCTGGCTGCCCTTCATAGCGGTCATGGTGCCGCACCCAGTCCATAGTCCCGCTTTCGTTGCGCCCCAGTGGCGCAATGTCCAGGAAGTTGTACGTGTTGACCAGAATGTCCAACCCGCGGGCGTAGGTGGAGTAGGTGTGGTACACGCTGCCGTCCGGTTCGCGGTAAAACGCACTCAAGCCGGGCAGTTCGCTTTCACTGCCGTCATACGGCGCATAGTTGTACTGCCGTTCACCCTCGCTGGCGACACTGACGCCAAAGTCCTCGTTGAAACCACTGCCCTGTGACGAGTACCAGGGAAACTGCCAGCCCATGCGCCGACGGAACGCCTGAAACTCGGCATACGGCGCTCGCGATACCGCCACCAGCGACACATCGTGGTGAGCAAGGTGCAGGTTGGCACCGTCAAAATGGTCGGCCAGGAACGAGCAGCCGGGGCAGCCTTCGCTCCAGCCCTCGGCGAACATGAAGTGGTAAAGCAACAGCTGGCTGCGCCCCGCAAACAGGTCGGCCAGGCTCAGTTCGCCGTCCGGCCCCTGGAACTGATAGTCGTGCTCGACCCTGACCCAGGGCAGGGCGCGACGGGCTGCTGCCAATGCGTCGCGGTGATGGGTAAAGGCTTTTTCGTGCAGCCACAGTTGCTGGCGGGCCGCCAGCCACTGGCTACGGGAAGCCACCGGATGCCTGCTTTCGCTTGTGCTCATGGTGCTGTCTCCACGCTGGGGGATTCACACACTAGACGAGCACGCTCTGTTCTATTCGACAGGCACCGGTGGCCATGCGATGAGCGGTACGTCGCTCAGCCCGAATGGGCGATATGCCCCTCGGCCAGTTCATCTTCTGCGTCATCTTCGCCGGGCAGCGCGGTGATCACGCTGAAGTCGCTGACTTCAACCTTGCCGCCGCCGTAGCCTAGCAAGTGAAAGGAAAACGCTTTGCGCTCGGTCGGGTTGTCAAAGCTGAACTCCATTTCCAGGGGTTCGTCGGCGGTGACCCTCAGTTCAGCAGGCAAGCCCAGCGGTACGTCCTGTTCCAGTTGCTTGGCCTTGAGCTGGATGTAGGCCACACGCTTGGGGTCCAGCGAGCGCACCTTGACCCGCACGCGGGTATGAGAGCCTCCCGGCATTTCCAGGTACTGGGCGCCGATCAGGTTATCGGCCCAGTCATCGTGAATGCGCTTGCGCAACTTGATCGGCGAAGGGCCGCCGAACTGGTAACGCAGGTTGAGCGGGGTTTGCAGCAGTGACTGGTCGAGCACCCCGGCCAGGGCGCCGATCTGCTGGCCCAGCAAGCTGTCACCCTGGCCCAGGTAGCGGGCCTGGTCGGCAATGAAACCCTCACTGGCGTAACGCCGGCAGCGTTGCTGGAAGTCACACTCGGTGAAGACGCCCTGCCCGTCGTGGTAGCGCAGCATGCCGTTGGTGTAGGAAATCATCTCGCGGCCTGTGTCGTAGTCGCGGTACAGCGAACGGCCGCCAAGCGCCATGGGGATAGGCAGCGCAAAGTAGTCGAGCAGGGAAGTGGCCATATCGATATGGCCGTAGGTGCCGCGTTTGACAGGCGGCAACTGCGCCTGCTCTGGCGCCAGGGTGAGGTTGAAGCCCCAGGACGACGCCAGGCGCACGCCGTCGATGCCATGGGACTCGTCGGAGGTCACTACCACGAGGGTGTCTTTTAGCACGCCTTGGCGTTCGAGGTTGTCGAGGAAAGCCCCCAGCGCGTCGTCCAGGTAGGCAACCGCTGCCTGTTTTGGCGTGGCATAGCGCTCAAGGTACTCGGCTGGGGCGGAGTAAGGCTGGTGGGTACCCACCGTGAGCAGGGTCAGCATCCATGGCTTGTCCTGTTTCTGCAATTGGCCGACATAGTCCAGCGCCCCTTCGAAAAACGCCCGGTCATCCTTGCCCCACGGGAAGTCCAGGTAGTTCTTGTTGCGGAACCACTCCAGGCCATGCACCGAGTCGAAACCGATATGCGGCATGATGCGGTCCTTGGCCATGAAGCGCAGGCCGGCACCTTGCAGGTAGTGGGTGGTGAAGCCAGACTGGCGCAGTTGCGCTGGCAGGCAGGCCTGGTTGCGTTCGTTCTGGGTCAGCAGCTCTACGCCTTTGGGCGTGCCATTGGCCAGCTTGTCGTAATCACCACACAGCATCGCGTACAGGCCGCGGATGGTCTGGTGGGTATGCAGCACGTAGTCCGGGGTGTTCATGCCGCGCTCGGCCCATTGGCTGAGCTTGGGCATCAGGTCTTCGTCGAAGCGGCTGTGCAGGGCCTGGCGGTTGGGCCGCAGGTAGGCGCCGGGGATACCTTCCACCGTGATGACCAGCAGGTTGCGAGCGCTGCCTGGCCCGGCCAGTAGCCGCTGCCCGTTCAGGTCGGATTGGGTCAGGCCACTGCTGGCCAGCGGTGTGAAGGTTTGCGTGTGGCCCATCCAGCCTTCGACCGTGCGCTCCAGGATGCCGACACCGGCTGACATCAGTTGGTGAGTGAGGTTGTACTGCCGCCACTGGTCGGCGTCGGTGGGTGCCAACTGCTGGCTGCCCCAGTGAGCACCGAACAGCAGCACTGGAATGGCCCATGCCTTGCGGGGTAGCGGCATGCTGCGTTGGGTACGGCCGCGCCAGACGGTGACCAGCCAGCCCAGAAGGCCGGCAGTAAGGGTCAGGGGCAGCCAGGGGTGCGCCAGGCCGCCACCTGTCGAATTTTCCATGAATTGCGGGTCGACCAGGTAGGTCAGGTCGGCGCTGGTTGGCAGCCGGCCTACCGCGCTAACCAGTTCGGCCGAGGCCACCCACAGCGCTGCCCAGGCCAGCAGCACCGGCAGGGCCAGCCACCATGGCCGACGGTGTAGCAGCAATACCAGCAGGCTGCCGAGGGCGAGGTCGGACAGGTAGCCGAGCGGGTTGGACCAGCCCAGCATGGCGCGCGTACCCAGTGGGATCACCAGTACCAAGGCTGCCAACGCGGCAAGCCGGGTACGCGGGTGGTCTGACAGGTTCTTCACAAAAACTTCCCTTTTGCCATTAAATCGTCATGCATCTGTGCTGGATGATAACAGGCCGGGGAAGGGAAAGCGGTTTGCTACAAGGCTGGTAACCAAAAGCCGGGCCCGCTAGCGCGGGCCTGGCCGAGGGCAAGCCTCAGAAGTAGTAAGGGAATTTCAGGCTGAAGGAAAAGTCGGGGGCATCGTCGGTCAGACCAATGGACAGGTTGGGTACGATGGTCAGGTTGTTGGTGGCGGCGAAGGTCAGGCCGATGTTGAAGTTGGCGGCGTTGTAGTCACTGTTGGAGATCGACTGCCAGTCGCCACCGTCCGGCTTGATCTTGCTCTTGCGGGCAAACTGGTCAGACACCGAGAACGACATGCTCATCTTCTCGTTCAGGGCAAAAGCGATACCGCCGCCAATTTGCCAGGAGTCGCCCAGCTTCACGTCACCCGGCACCTTGCTGTTGACCTGCGGGCTGATGTCGCTGAACGAGTCCTGCATGTTGTAGGTGTACGAGAGGCTGCCGAACAGCACCGCCGGGTCGAAGGTCTTGACCAGCGAGATGCCTGGCGTGATCGACCACACGCCGTTGCCGGTCGGCAGGCTGTCCGGGACGGACAGGTTGCTGTTGCCGTCCACTTCGCGCAGCTTGATGCCATAGGGGTCCTTGCCGGTCGGCGCCTTGACCCTCAGGGTGGCAACGGCGTCAGGCCAGGTTTCGTCCTCGTCGAGGAACTTATAGGCCACGCCAACGTTGATGTCGCCGATTTCCGGGTCGCGCGTGACGGTTGCATCGGAGGTACTGGCCCCGGCGCCTCCCGCACCGCCGGAAGAGTAAGTTGATTCGCGGTACACCACGGGGACGTTTATGTCGAACTGCCAGCGCTGCGCCAGGTTGTAGCGCGCGGTCATGTCCAGGGTCCAGTTGTCGGCCTTGATCCGGTCAAGGTTGATGCTGCCGAGGAAGATCGAATCCAGCGCCAGGAAGCCATTGAGCGTCAGCGCACGGGTATCGTAATGGGTATAGGTAACACCCGTTTCGAAGCTGAACTTGCCTCCGCCAAAGAATCCGCTGGCTTCGTCATACAGGTTGGAAACGCTTTGCGCCGGTTCGGAATCGGCCGTCAGCGCCTGACCGTAGGAGCTGCCTGTGGCCCCCGGTGTGCCTGACGCGACGGTCTGCGCGCCTTTGACCCCTTCGGCGGGGGACTTGACCAGGCGCTTGGGCGGCGCCGCTGCCGGGGCCTCCTCGACCTGGCGCACCCGCTGTTCAAGTACCATCAGTGCCTGTTGCTGGGCCTCGTAGCGGCGTTTGAGCTCGATCAGTTCCTGTTTCAGCGCTTCCACTTGTGGATCGGCGGCTGCGTAGAGTGCGGTGGCGGGGGCCAGGGTAGTCAAACACACAAAAGCTCTGAGCGTTAAAGATCGGTACATGGAGTTGCCGTCCCTTCCAACTACTTTTGATGAGACTGAGCGTAGATCAGTATCCGAAAGTGCGAAGACCTTTGAGCTGGTCAAGGCTGCCATTGAGCGAAGCCGCTGTCGGCACGTTCTCGCGCATGACGACATTCAACGATGTCATGTTGTTGACCCGGTTGCCGTTGCCGAGCAAAGTCGAATTCTGCATCAGCCCCCCCTGGGCCAGGCGCTGCACGCTGCTGCCCTGGTTGTTGCTGGCATTGATGTTGAGCTGCACACCTACGCCGCTTGAAGACACGCTGAGCGAGCCGGCGCCGTTTTCCCCGAGCAGGGTCTGGCCGGCGGCCAGCACCTGGCCTTGCTGTTGCACGGCGGGGGCCTGGTTGGCCTTGGTAACGTTGATATCGACGTTGTTGTAGGCCGTGTTGTTGTCGCCGGCCGCACGTACCACCTGGGTCACACCCTCGGTAGTAGCAAGGCCATTGCCGCCGGTGACCACGCCAGTCCCGGCAGAGGGCGCACTGGTCGAGGCAGTACCTGTACCTTTTTCATCAATCATCGATACATAGAACTGGGGCTTGATGGTCGATTGCTGAACTTGAAGCGTGGAGGTCGCCCCGATCACATCGCCCTTGGCGTTTTGCCAGGTGCTGCTCATGACGATGCCGAAGCTGACGATCCGCCCCGGCATCACATAGCGGCCACGCAGGTTTGCCAACTCCTGGTCCTTCAGTTCAATGGGTTTCAACGCCTCGGCGTGGCTTGGCAAGCTGGCAGCCAGGCAGGCCATGGCCAGCCACAATGAAGTCTTCATGAAATGCTCCCTGGAGCATCATGCTCCTTGTCATTAGAACAGTCGTTAGAAGAAGTCGCTTTTGATGAAGCCGAAGTCCAGCAGCTCGTTGTCCTTCACCGGGGTGAAGGTGTCCACCCGGCCCTTGGCGGTCAGGGGCAGGGGCGGGTCGAGCAGGATGTTGTTCTTGTCGTAACCCTGACCGATCACGGCGAAGATGATGCCGTTCCAGCCCTTGAGGAAGTCTTCGACTTTGTAGCGTTTGTGGCCCAGTACCGGGTCACCGATGTAGACCCAGCCTTTGTCGACCTTCTGCATGACCACGAAGTGCTTGTAGCCACGCACATCCATCAGCACGACGACCGGGATGCGCACGCTGTGCAGGGTGTCGGGTGCCACGCGGTAACCGCGGGCACGCATGCCCAGGCTTTCGACGTAGCGTTTCATGTCGAGCATCGAGAAGCCTTGCGTGCGCACCAGGTTCTGGTCGGCGTGGGCCAGCATGCCTTCGATGATCTGATGTTCGTCCACATCCAGCCAGTAGGCCTGGCGCAGAATGGTGGCCAGCGCGGCGGCGCCGCAGCTGAAGTCGGTTTTTTGTTGCACCAGGTCGGCGAATTTGCGTTCGCGCACGCTCTGGAGAGGCTTGAACACCACGGCGCCGCCCGGCAGGACGGACAGCGGCATTTGTGCGGCTTCGCTCACGCTGGCCAGGCACAGCAAAAACGCCAAGGCGAAAATACGCATGATCGGGTGCCTTACGGTGTGTTGGAGAAAGGCCCCCCGGAGGGGGCCTCAAGCGCAGCGTTTAGAACGAGGTGTTGGAGATGGCCAGCGAGTTGCTCTGCTGGTTGCCCACACCGGCCGCCACGTTCACGCCCAGGTTGCCGCTGCCACCGTTCACCGAACCGCTAAGGGTTGCAGTATTGGTAACAGGGTTGGCCCAGCCGGTCGGGGTCAGCACTTGGAAGGACACGGTATTGCTCAAGTCGTAAGCACTGCTTTCGCTGTAGCTCTTCGAAACGTCGTTCGAGGATTGTTTCGATTTTTCGCCAGACTTCGAGAAGTCAGACGCCGAAGCATTCTCGTACGAAGAGTCGTGCGACTTGGTGTACGAAGAGTCCTTGGACTTGTCGTACGACGATTGATGCGACTTGTCGTAGTTGGAGTCGAATGCTTTCTCGAACGACGAGTCGTATGCACTTTCGTGCGACTTGTCGACCGATACGTCCAGCGACGCATTCAGCGAACCATCGAAGCTGCTGGAGCGGGTGCGCTCGCGACGGCCATCATCGGTGGTAAGGGTACGCGTAGCGTTGGCTGCTGCATCCAGCGAAGCGTTCAGGTTGGCGCTGCTCGACGAGCTGTTGCTACCGCTGGCAGAGCCGCTGGCACCCCAGCTGTTAGAGCCGCTTGCGGTCGAACTGTTGGACCCGCTGGCATTGCTGGATGCCGAGCCGCTGGAGTTCCAGCCACTGGAGCCGCTGGAGCTGGCGCTTTGCGAGCCGGCCACGCTGAAGCTCGACGACGAGCTGCGGTCGTCGGTCGAGTTGAACGTGCCATCGCGCGAGCTCGAACCGCTTGCCGAGGTGGTGATGGTAATCGTATCAACCCGGTAGGTGCGGTCTGCGCTGTTGTTCACAGTCAGGCCTGGGCCGTCCTGGTTGGCGGAAGCAGTGGCAGTGGCGTTACCCAGTGGGGCACCCGTGTTGGCGATGGCCATGGTGTTTTTCTGTTGGTTGAGGTCGCCACCGGCAATGTTGATGCCGATGTTGCCCTCAGCCCCGCTGGCCGAGCCGCTCATCACAGCCGAAGACTGGGTCGAATAGTTGTCGACCCGGTTGTTTCTGCTGGTTTGCTCAACGTCGGCAGTGGCATTGGCCATGCCGAACACGAAGCTGTTGTCCAGGCTCGACTCGGAGCCGGCATTGGCGATGGCAGCGGCGTTGTCTTGCTGGTTGCCGTTACCGGCGGCGACGTTGATACCAACGTTGCCGCTGGAGCCTGTGCCCGAGTCACTCATCTCGGCTTCGTTGATGGTGCCTTGATTGCTGATGCGATTGTTGGTGCTGCTTTGGGTATCCCAGGCATTGGCCGTTGCATACACAGGGATCTTGGTGGGTGGAGGCGTGTGCTGACCATTGTTATTGTGGCCGTTGTGGTGGTCGTTGCGCCGATCGTTTTGTCCAGCTTGTACAGCAACAGCCATGACCGCAGCAATTGCGAACACCAGAGGCTTGATTGCCATCGAGGGTTTCATGGTGATTCTCCGTACTTTATTAGGTTAAGTGTTGTTCTTAACTGATTGGGTCAATCCGCGACCCGGATGCTCAAGGTGTTGGCCATTCGGTTTCCCACCCCGGCACTCTGATTCAGCTGGATCACCCCACGGCTACCGGTGAATGCCTGGTCACTGGTGGTGACCTGGCGATGGCCGAGTGCGGTGTCAGCTGGATCGGAGTTGTTGAGCAGCGCCACGTTCTGCTGCATGAGGACGCTGTCGTCGATGCTTTGCGGTTGAGCGCTGAGGCTGATGCTCAGGGCATTGGCTTGCTGGGTATTGGCACCGGCGCTCTGGTTGACACCCAGTGCGCCACTGCCGTTGCTGAATGCGTTGCCTTGAATGGTTGAGCGGGCATCCATCGCAGGGTCAGCCGGCGTGTTGAGCCGTTGCCGGATCTGTGTGCTGGCGTTCGCTTGCGGCCCGACGGCGATGGCGCGGGCATTGACCTGTTGCTGCTTGTCACCCGCGGCCTGGTTGACAGAGAGGTTGCCCTGATAGCGGCTGCCGGAATCGTCGATGTCGGCGTTGTTGATGACGGGCACCAGGGACTGGGCGAGGGCTGGCGCACTGCACAGGGTGGCCAGAATCAGCAGCATGTGCTTCATCTCACTTGCCCCCGCCTGTCAGGATCTGCAACGGAGCGAGCCCGCGCTGAACACTTGAGTTGACCATGTTCGCGATCCCGTTGCCCGATCCCCCGGTGCCGCGCCCACCCGACAGGTTGGGCAGTTGGTTCTGATTGCCGAGGTGGCCACCCAGGTTGTTGGTTTGCTGGGTGATCATGTTGCTGATGCCTGCGCCACTGCTGATGCTGGCGAAATCGCCATCACTCAGCTCGTTGGTCTGCTTGAGCACGTAGGCAGAAGGGTTGGCATTGACTGTAGTAGGGCTCGGGTCAGGGATCAGGGGCGGTATCGTCGCATTGCGCACCTGCACATCGCGCTTGATGATGATGATCCCGTTGTCCGCCTGGGCCGTCAGGCTCAGTGACCCGAATACACAACCCAGCAGTACCAAGTGATAGAGGCGTTTGTCACTCTTCCTCACGACGGCAACTCCTTCTTTGTGCGCTGGCCCTGTTCAGCGATGCGAACAACAGAGCAGAAGGTGTGCCGCTTTTGAGAAGCGTTTGCAGATCAATGGGTTAAAGCAAAGGGCTGAGAATCTGCGGCGTATTCTGTCTCAGGGTTGATACAGATAGCCCGGGGGATTGCTGGCCAAGCCAGCAGTGGCTTTGACTGGAAGGGTTTTTGCAGGGGTGTTTCACTGGCTTGACAGTGACCCCGATGCGGGGGCAGGCCCCGCATTTTCGGGGGCTTTGCCCCACCGGTGTGTCTCAGAGGCTTAACACTCGGTCGGGCATGCTGGCGTATCGCTATTAAGCAGTGTAGCAACCGCTTGCAGGGCCAGCAATTGGCGCTGTGGCCAATTGCCTTCAAGTATTTGGTGTGGCTGGTGGTGCCGCTTGAGCCAAGCCAGGCTGTCGTTGAAAAAGCGTTGGCGGTCGTTGAGATCGGGCTGGCTACGCTGGCCATCAGCAACCCAGTCCACGCCTTGTGGGCTCAGCAGCAGGTGCAGGTCGTAACGCCGGGCAAGCAGTGCCTGTTCCAGCCAGGGCGGGCAGTCATCGAACAAGGCGTGGCTCCAGAGCATGTTGCTGAGCAGGTGAGTGTCAAGGATCAGCAGTGGCGGGGCCTGCTCGCGGGCCCGGTCCTCCCAGGCCAGCTGGCCCCGGGCGATGGTGGGGATATCGGCGTAGCAGGTATCGCGGCACTCTTGGTCGATGAAGTGGCGCACGTACTCGGGCACCACCACGCCGCCGAAATGCGCCTGAATCACACCACTGAGCCAGCTCTTGCCACTGGATTCGGGGCCGCACAGTACCAGGACCTTCATGGGCTGCTCTGCGTTCATGCCTGTACCAACGCCGGATCCCGACGCCATTCCAGCCAGCCGCGCACGGCGATCAGGGTAAGCACGGCGAAGAAGCCCGCAGTGAAATACAGCTGCTGGTGCAGGTACTGGCCCACATAGACGATGTCCACCACCACCCACAGCGGCCAGCATTGCAGGCGCTTCTGGGCCATCCACAGTTGCGCTACCAGGCTGAAGCCGGTGAGGGTGGCGTCGAGCCAGGGCAGGGCGGCATCAGTCCAGTTGGCCATGGCTGCACCCAGGGCTGCGCTCAACAGCAGCCCGGCAGCCAGGCCACTGAGCAGTGCAGGGCGTTGCAGGCGGGAGACCTGGCGGGCATCTTCAGCATGGCCGGGGCGCTTCCATTGCCACCAACCGTACAGTTGCAGGATGGCGTAGGCCAGTTGCAGGAGCATGCCCGAATACAGCTTGACTTCGAAGAACAGCCAGCCATAGATCAGCACCATGACCAGCCCGATCGGCCAGCACCAGGCGTTCTGCTTGACCGTTAGCCAGACAGCGGTAACGCCGAGGACGGCGGCGATGAGTTCAAGGCCGGACATCGGCGATCCTTGGAGAGTCTATCGAGGGAAGGGCGCGATTGTAGCGGTTCGGCTGGGGAAGGTGTAGGGCGTCAGGTGGCCGGGGCCGCAAAGCGCCCCCGGCAATCTGAAGGTCAGACCCGGAACTGGCGCAGCAATTGTTCCAGTTCCTCGCTCAACTGCCCCAACGCCACTCCGGCATCACTGGACTGCCGCGCCGCATCGGCAGTCTGCTGGGACAAACCGGCGGTATCCAGCACGTTGCGGTTGATCTCCTCGACCACATGCGCCTGCTGCAAGGTGGCGCTGGCAATGGACGCATTCAAGGCGGTGAGGTTGTTCAGCGCCTGGTTGATGGCATCCAGGCTGGCGCCGGCCTCGCGGGCTTGCTCGACGGTCTGGCGCGAGGCTTCGCTGCTGGTGTCGATCGCCTTGACCGCCGCGTCCGACTGGCTTTGCAGGTGCGCGATCATGGTATGGATCTCGGCCGTCGACTGCGCGGTGCGCTGGGCCAGCAGGCGCACCTCGTCGGCGACCACGGCAAAGCCGCGGCCTTGCTCGCCGGCCCGCGCGGCCTCGATGGCCGCGTTCAGCGCCAGCAGGTTGGTTTGTTCGGCGATGGAACGGATGACATCCAGCACGCCGCCAATGCGCGTGCTGTGCCCGGCCAGGTCGCGGATTACCTGAACGGCCTGATCAATGGTCAGCGACAGCCGATCGATCTGTGCCAGGCTGCCGTGGATGGCCTGTTGGCCGTGCGTCACCTGCTGCTGGGCAGTGCGCATTTCGCCGGCGGCCTGTTCGGCGGTCTTGGCCACGTCTTGCACCGCGTAAGTCACCTCGTTCACGGCGGTGGCCACCTGATCCATCTGTAGCGATTGCTGGGCACTGCGCTGTTGTGCGGCCCCCGCATTGTCACCGACGTGCCCGGCGGACTGGGCCAATGCATGGGCTGCACCCTGCAACTGGCCGACCACCCCTTGGAGCTTGCCGTTGAAACGGTTGAAGTGCTCACCCAAATGGGTGATTTCGTCACGGCCATGCGTATCCAGGCGCCGGGTCAGGTCGCTCTCGCCGCTGGCGATGTTGCCCATGGCCTGCACGGCCTCCTGCAAGGGGCGGGCGATGCTGCGGGCAATCAGCAAGACCACCAGCGCCATCAGCAGGGCAATGCCCACGCCGACCAGCGAGGCGTCGCGCAGCTGGCGGGCGAACTCGGCCTGCACGTCATCGACGTATACGCCCGACCCGATGATCCAGCCCCACGGCTTGAACAGCTGTATATAGGAAGTCTTGGCCACCGGCTCGCTGGCGCCCGGCTTGGGCCAGCGGTAGTTCACCGGCCCGGCGCCCTGCTGGCGGGCCAGTGCGACCATCTCGTTGAACACGGCAAAACCGTCGGGGTCGCGAATGGCCGAAAGGTCCTGGCCGTCAAGCTTGGGGTTGGCCGGATGCATGATCATCTTTGGCCCCAGGTCGTTGATCCAGAAATAGTCGTCGTGGTCGTAGCGCAGCGCTCGCACCACTTGCAGCGCCTGTTGCTGGGCGGCTTCGCGGCTGAGTGCACCGGCCGCCTCCAGCCCCTGGTAATAGGCCAGCACACCGGCTGCTGTCTGCACCACGTGGCGGGTCTTCTCCGCCTTGGCCTGGTACAGGTCACCGTGGATCTGGCGCAGCATCAGCAGGCCCAGCACCACCAGCATGGCCACCGCCACTACAAGGATCAGCCACAAGCGACGGCTGATCGACATTGATCTCAAGGTCTTCATCCACGAGCTCCCGCATTGTTCTTTTTATAGAGGTGCATCCAAGCATGCTTTGCGGCAAGGCCCCACACGACTAATGGCTAGGTGCTATCTTTGTCAGAGTCTGTAGCAGGTCGCGTAAAGCGATTGCAAAGGGGCTCTGTCAGGATTTCGGCCGCGCAAGATGAAACCTTTAGCAGCCGTGAACTTTTCTACTGGCGTTGCGACCAACAGTCGCTGTAAAACAGCCGGGCCGCGTGCGGCAACTTCAAGCAAATCAAGAACAAGGGGCGTGCAACAGGCAGCGCTCCATCCGGGGGAATGATGGATTTTTGGACTGCCTTTCAGGCAATCATCTTAGGCGTGGTCGAAGGGCTGACGGAGTTTCTGCCGATCTCCAGCACCGGGCACCAGATTATCGTCGCCGACTTGATAGGGTTTGGCGGTGAACGGGCCATGGCTTTCAACATCATCATTCAGCTGGCGGCGATCCTGGCAGTGGTGTGGGCGTTTCGCGGCAAGATTCTCGATGTGGTATCTGGTCTGACCAGCCAGCCCAAGGCACGGCGTTTCACCGGTAACCTGCTGTTGGCGTTCTTGCCGGCGGTGGTACTGGGCGTATTGTTCGCCGACCTGATTCATGAGTACCTGTTCAACCCGGTCACCGTGGCGACGGCACTGGTGGTAGGCGGCATCATCATGCTCTGGGCTGAGCGTCGCGAGCACCGCGTGCAGGTCGACCATGTAGACGACATGCGCTGGAGCGATGCGCTGAAGATCGGTTTCGTCCAGTGTCTGGCGATGATCCCGGGCACTTCGCGCTCCGGCTCGACCATTATCGGTGGCCTGCTGTTCGGCCTGTCGCGCAAGGCGGCGACCGAGTTCTCGTTCTTTCTGGCGATGCCGACGATGGTGGGTGCGGCGGTGTACTCGGGCTATAAGTACCGCGACCTGTTCCAGCCAAGTGACTTGCCGGTGTTTGCCATCGGGTTCGTGACTTCGTTCATTTTCGCCATGATCGCGGTGCGTGCGCTGCTCAAGTTCATTGCCAACCACAGCTATGCGGCATTTGCCTGGTACCGCATCGTTTTCGGGCTGTTGATTCTGGCGACCTGGCAGTTCGGCTGGGTTGACTGGTCTACAGCACATGGCTGAGGCGCTGCGCGGGCAAAGGGCTGACGGCGTGCGCAACGTGCGCTTGAAATTGCTGCTGTTGGGCTTGCTTTGCCTGTTGCCCGGCTTGGGAGCGGTACGCATGGGGTGGAGCCATCAGGCCTGGTGGCCGTTGGCGCTGTACCCGGCAATGAGCCTCATCAGCCTGTTGCTGTACTGGCAGGATAAACAGCAGGCGCGTACGCAGGCCTGGCGCACCCCAGAAAAGGTGCTGCACGCCAGCGAATTGCTGGGTGGGTGGCCGGGTGCGCTATTGGCCCAGCAGTTGTTCCGGCATAAAACCCGTAAGGTTTCGTACCAGTTGGTGTTCTGGGGGATTGTGCTGATGCATCAGGTGTTCTGGGCCCACTGGCTGTTTTTTGAGGGGCGTTATCTGCCTTTCAATTGATTTTTGCCTGTATCGGCCTCTTCGCCGGCTTGCCCGCGAAGAGGCCGATACAGGCTGACTAGATCAACAACCCTGCCTGCAACCGCTTGGGCAATCGCCGCACCACCAGTTGATGCGAACGCTGCAACACATCACACAGCTCATCACGCCCCATGGGGTAGGGCAGCGCCATGCTGATCCACCGCGCCCGCGCCAGATAAGGCGCAGGCCGCACCCCTGGGCGATCGCAGTAGCCCAGAAACAGCTCATCGGCCACTTTGAACGACAGCCCCGCACCCGCCAGGTCGAGCACCGCGAACATCTTGTTGCCCGCCACCGAGAACACCCGGATGCCGCCCCACTTGGAGTCTTCCCGTGCACCCGGAAGGCTCAGGCAAAACGCGGCCACCTGGGCTTCGCTCATCTTCCTTTCAGACATACCGCTCTCCACAGGCCTCGAATGATGCCGCCAGGTGATCAATCCACACCCGCACCGCAGGCAGTACGCCGCGCCGGTGCGGGTACACCGCCTGCAGGTAGCCGCCTGGCAGTGACCAGTCTGGCAGCAGGCGCACCAGTTCGCCGCGCTCAAGCTCTTCTTCGCAGAACATGCTGGGCAGCGCGGTGAACCCCAAGCCGGCCCGTACAGCGGCGTTACGTACTACGAAATCATCTATGGCCAAGCGCGGCTCCAAGGCAATTTCATGCTGTTTGCCATGCGGGCCGAGCAGGCGCAAGTGCACCAGCCGGTCTGCTTCGGCGGCGCCCAGTACCGGCAGTGACGCCAGCTCACCCGGTTCGCGGATGTGGTCGGCGAAACCGGGCGCGGCCACCAGTTGCATCTGCGCCTGGCGCAGGCGACGAGTCACCAGGGCCGGGTCTTCGTCGCCCAGGTCGCGTACGCGCAGGGCGACGTCGATGCCTTCGGAAATCAGGTCGACGCGGCGGTTGAGCAGCACCATGTCCAGCTGCACCAGCGGGTACTGGGCAAGAAAGCGGCTGATCACATCTGGCAGAAAGGCATGCGCCAACGCCACCGGGCATGACACCCGCAAGCGCCCGCGCGGCTCGCTGCTCATGCTGGCCACGGCTTCATCGGCGGCTTCGGCCTCTAGCAGCATGGCCTGGCAGTGGTGCAGGTAGCGTTCGCCCACCGCAGTGAGCTTCAGCTGCCGTGTGGTGCGTTGCAGCAGGCGGGTGCCCAGGCGCTCTTCCAGCTCGGCAATCCGCCGCGACAGGCGCGATTTGGGGATGCCCAATTGACGCCCGGCGGCGGCAAAACCGCCGGCTTCGACCACGCGGGCAAAGTAGAAAAGGTCGTTGAGGTCTTGCATGAGAATGTCTCACTGTTCCATCTGTGGGACAAACTAGCGCATATTTGCCGCCTTATCACCCATTACTCATCTCTGTAGGATTCTCTCCATCGTGATCGCCCAACGCTGCGGTCTTCAATCACAGGAGAGTCCCATGAAACTGTTGCACATCGATTCGAGCATCCTGGGCGACAATTCCGCCTCCCGCCAGCTGAGCCGTGAAGTGGTCGAAGCCTGGAAAGCCGCTGACCCAAGCGTGGAGGTGCTGTACCGCGACCTGGCCGCCGACGCCATTGCACACTTCTCTGCCGCGACCTTGGTAGCCGCAGGTACCCCTGAGGACATGCGCGATGCAGCCCAGGCCTTCGAGGCCAAGCTGAGCGCGCAAACCCTGGAAGAATTCCTGGCCGCCGATGCTGTGGTGATTGGTGCGCCGATGTACAACTTCACCGTACCGACCCAGCTCAAGGCCTGGATCGACCGCGTTGCCGTTGCCGGCAAGACCTTCCGCTACACCGAAGCGGGCCCGGAAGGCCTGTGCGGCAACAAGAAAGTGGTACTGGTGTCCACTGCCGGTGGCCTGCACGCTGGCCAGCCGAGCGGCGCCGGGCATGAGGACTTCCTGAAAGTGTTCCTGGGCTTTATCGGTGTCACCGACCTGGAAATCGTTCGCGCCCATGGCCTGGCTTATGGCCCGGAGCACCGCACACAAGCAATTGATGCTGCACAGGCGCAGATTGCCAACGCGCTGTTTGCTGCTGCCTGAGCCAGTCCGTAACCGCCAGCGTGAACATTGGGGGAGCAACCGTCAGGCGTGCTTCAGAATGTTGGCGGTGTGATCACCCAGATCACCACGGCATCCACCTCACCGGGGTTGCCGTAGCGGTGCGGCTCCTGGCTGGAGAAGCTGAAACTGTCGCCTTCACCCAGCTGAAAATGGCGTTCGCCCACCCACAGCTCGAAGCTGCCGCTCAGGATGTAGCCGGCTTCTTCGCCCTCATGGCTGTAGCTTTGCTGGCTGTAGGTGCCTGGGGGGAAGCGCGAGTGCAGGATCTCAAGCTGGCGGTTGGGCTGGGGGGTGAGCAACTGATCGACGATGCCATCTTCATAGTGCACGCTCAGGCGGCTGTTGCGCCGCACGACATAGCCCTGGTCCTCGGGCGCAGGGGTGGCCTCGCTGGCGAAGAACCACTGGATGGTCACGCCCAGGCTGCGGGCGATGTTGAACAGCGCCGGGATTGACGGGTAGGAGAGGTTGCGCTCCAACTGGCTGATGTAGCCGGCGGTCAGCTCACTGTGCGCAGCCAGCTCCGCCAAGGTCATGCCGCGGCGCTTGCGCAGGCCGCGGATGCGTGTGCCCAGAAACTGCGGCGCGGCGCCTCCGGCTTCGCTGGCGGGGGGCAGGGGGAGTTGGCTCATGCACGTCGGTCCATCGCAAAAGCCGCAGTATGTACAGCCTCAGAGCGACCAGGCAACCGTCAGGCCGTCGTGAATCGCTTCTTCGGCGGTACGTGGTGCCAGGCAGTCGCCAATGCGCCGCACTTCTACCAGGCCGGCCAGCTCGCTGGCCAGGCTGTCTTGCGGCTGATGGCCCATGCACAGCACCAGCGTGTCGATGCCTTCGAAGATCATGGGTTCGCCGCTGGCGGTGTGCTCCAGGTACACCGTGTTGTCGTCGCTGCCGTACAAGCGCGCGTAAGGGGTGACAGGGATGCCCAGGCGATGCAGTTCGCCGGCGAGCTGGTCACGCACGTAAAGCGGTAGGTTCTCGCCGCAATGGGTACCGTTGACGGCCAACTGCACCTGGTGCCCCTCGCGTACCAGGCGTTCGGCGATGCCAGGGCCGATCCAGTCGCAGCGCCAGTCCATCACCAGCACCGAACGCCCCAGCTTCACTTCGTTACGCAGTACTTGCCAGGCGTCCACCACCTGCAGCTCGCCGCTGCGCTCGAACGCCGGCCAGTAGGGGGTGGCACCGGTAGCGGCAATGACCAGGTCGGGGTGTTCGCGTTCGACCAGGGCGCGGTCCACCCGGGTGTTGCGCACGACTTCGACACCGGCAAGGGCCATTTCCCGTTGCAGATTGGTACTGGCCCCGCCGAACTCGCTGCGCCGCGGTAGCAATTGGGCCAGCAGCACCTGGCCACCGAGCTGTGGGCCGGCCTCGTAAAGCGTTACGTGGTGGCCGCGGGCGGCGGCCACGGCGGCAGCCTTCATGCCGGCGGGGCCGCCACCGGCGACGAGAATGCGCTTGGGCGTTGTGGTAGGCGTCAGCTGCCCATACTGCAATTCGCGGCCGGTTTCTGGCCGCTGGATGCAGGAGATGGCCAAGCCGCGATGGAAGTGACCGATGCAGGCCTGGTTGCAGGCGATACAGGCGCGTACATCTTCGACCTGGCCGCGTTCGGTCTTGCTCGGCATCAGCGGGTCGCAGATCAGTGCGCGGGTCATGCCGCAAACATCGGCCTGGCCGCGTGCCAGGATCAGTTCAGCTTCCTGGGGCTGGTTGATGCGCCCGGTAACAAACAGGGGTATGGCCAGCTGTTGCTTGAAGGTGCCGGCTTCTCTGGCCAGATAGGCTGGCTCGATGGCCATGGGCGGGACTATGTGCACGGCGCCGCCCAAGGACGCCGATGTGCCGGCGACGATGTGCAGGTAGTCGAGTTGGCCCTGCAGGGCAATGGCTGCGGCCAGCGACTCGTCCTCGCTCAGCCCTTGGCTGTCGCGCTCGTCGGCGCTGATGCGCAGGCCGATGATGAACTGCTCGTCGGTGGCGGCGCGCACGGCGGCCAGCACCTCACGCAGAAACCTCAGGCGCTGTTCCAGATCGCCGTTGTAGCCGTCGCTGCGCAGGTTCACCCGCGGGTTCATGAACTGTGCGGGCAGGTAGCCATGGCTTGCCACCACTTCGACGCCGTCCAGCCCAGCCTGGTGCAGACGCCGGGCCGCACTGGCGTAGCCCTGGACAATTTCGTCGATCATCGGCTGGTCCAGTGCGCGCGGCATCACCCGGAAGCGTTCGTTGGGCACCGAGGACGCAGAGTAGGCAACCGCTAGCAGGCCGTCTGCCGATTCCATGATCTCCCGGCCGGGGTGAAACAGTTGCGACAGCACCACGGTGCCGTGTGCATGGCAGGCTTCGGCCAGCTGTCGATAGCCGTCGATGCAGGCATCGTCGGTGGCCATCAGCACATGCGAGGTGTAGCGGGCGCTGTCATGCACCCCCGCAACCTGCAGCACGATCAGGCCGACGCCACCGGCTGCACGGTCGCGCTGGTAGGCGATCAGCTTGTCGTTGACCAGGTTGTCGGTGGGCAGGCAGGTATCGTGGCCGGTGGACATGATGCGGTTCTTCAAGCGCTTGCCGCGGATCTGCAACGCTTCAAACAGGTGAGGGAAGGCGGTCTGCATACAGGCGGCTCCGGTGCGGTGTTGTTCTTGTTTTGTGTATGAAAGTGTAGCACCAGTAAAAAATCAACTTGTTTTTTTACTGGTGCGCGACTAGGTTTTCATCACCCTCAGCGCGAGGGCGTGACCTCACAACAACAAGAAAACGGGCCCTTGGGGGCACCGGCAGGAGGAAACTTAGATGCAGACAATTGCACGTGTTGCTGGCCTTTGGGCAACGTTGCTGGCCGTTGGCCTGGGCACTGCGCAAGCTGCGCCGCAGATGGTCGTGGTGGGCTATGGCGGCGCCGGCCAGAAGGCTCAGGACGAGGCAATCTTCAAGCCCTTCAGTGCCCAGGATGGCAGCAAGCTGATACAGAGCGAATACAACGGCGAAATGGCGCGGATCCAGGTGATGGCCGACACCGGCAACGTCGATTGGGATGTGGTGCAGATCGAGGGGCCGGACTTGATGCGTGGCTGTGAGGAAGGTATCTACGAACACCTCGACTGGCAGCGCTTGGGCCATGCCGCCGAGCTCATACCCGACGCGGCGCAGGATTGTGGCTCGGCTGCGCTGGTGTGGAGCGTGGCTATCGCCTACGACCGCAACAAGCTGGCGCAGGCGCCGGCCTCGTGGGCCGACTTCTGGGACGTGAACAAGTACCCAGGCAAGCGCGGCTTGCGCAAACGTGCGGTGTATAACCTGGAGTTTGCCCTGCTGGCCGATGGGGTCAAGGTAGAGGACGTCTATCAGGTGCTGTCGACGCCGGCCGGGGTTGACCGTGCATTCGCCAAGCTCAGCGAACTCAAGCCCTATATCCAGTGGTGGGACGCCGGCGCCCAACCTGCGCAGTGGCTGGCTGCAGGTGATGTGGTAATGACTTCGACCTACAGCGGGCGCATCGCCGTGGCGGCGCAGCAAGGCAGCCCGTTGGCCGTGGTATGGCCTGGAAGCCTGTATGGCATGGACTACTGGGCAATCATCAAAGGCTCGCGGCATGTCGACCAGGCCAAGCGGCTGATTGCCTATGCCAATCAGCCGGATACCCAGGTGCGGTATGTGCAGCAGATTCCCTATGGGCCGACCAACACCCAGGCAGCCGTCAGGCTTGGCCCGGCCCTGGCCAGTTGGGTGCCCACCTCGCCGCAGAACTTGCAAGGGGCACTGGCGATGAATGTGGAATTCTGGGTCGACCATGGCGAAGAGCTGGAACAACGCTTCAATGCCTGGGCGAGCAAGTAGTTTCAAGCCTCCTCATCTATAGAGATAACCACCATGATCGCAACGGAACAGCGCTTGCGCCGGGAACTGGCTGCCTGCTATCGGCTGATCGCGCACTTTCGCATGAGCGACCTGATCTTCACCCACATTTCCTTGCGCCTGCCCGGGCCGGAGCATCACTTCCTGATCAACCCGTACGGGCTGCTGTTCGAAGAGATTACTGCCTCCAGCCTGGTAAAGATCGACTTGCAGGGAAGGCCAGTGCAACCTTCGCCACACCCGGTCAAGCCGGCCGGCTTCGTCATTCACAGTGCTATTCATGCCGCTCGTGATGACGCCCAGTGCGTGCTGCACACTCACACCCGCGCGGGTTGCGCGGTAGCCGCGCTGGAGTGCGGCCTGTTGCCGGTCAACCAGATGTCCATGGAGTTTTACGGCCGGGTGGCTTACCACTCCTACGAAGGTATCGCACTGGATATGGACGAACAGCAGCGGTTGGTTGCCGACCTCGGCGACAAGCCGGTGATGATCCTGCGTAACCATGGCCTGCTTGCTACAGGGCGCAGCGTGGCCGAAGCATTCTTGCGCATGTTCTACCTGGAGAAGGCCTGTGAGATCCAGTTGGCAGCGCAGAGTGCCGGTCAACTGATACTGCCGCCGGCCGCAGTGTGCGTGCATACCGAACGGCAGTTCAATGAGCCGGAGCGGGGGTTGAAACAGGGTGAGCTGGCCGACCCGGATGCGCTGCAGCTGGCGTGGGCAGCGTTGTTGCGAATGCTGGAAAAGGTGGCACCAGGTTATCAGGATTGAGGCTGCGACCCGCTGATTTGGCAGGGGTGTGTCAGGCTCGGCACCGGAAAGCCTGCGATGTCACGGCGGGAGTACATGTGTTCTCCTGTGGTTGGCCCCGTACTGGGGGCCAGTAACAGTCACTGTTGCGCAACGACGGCGGGTAACTGTGCTGGTCCGCTTTTGAGGAATAGCCTTATGCTGTAACGAAATATGTCCACAAAGCCTGTAGAAGGAAGTCGCAATGCCGCTCAAGGACCTGCTCATTGCCCTGGTGGTGATTGTCGCCTGGGGAGTCAACTTCGTGGTCATCAAGGTTGGCCTCGACGGCTTGCCGCCGATGTTGCTGGGGGCGCTGCGCTTCCTGTTGGTGGCGTTTCCGGCAATCTTGCTGGTCAAGCGGCCGAAACTGCCTTGGCGTTGGCTGATTGCCTATGGCGCGACGATTTCGCTGGGCCAGTTCGCGTTCCTGTTCCAGGCCATGTACAGCGGCATGCCGCCTGGCTTGGCCTCGCTGATCTTGCAGTCACAGGCTTTCTTTACGCTGGGGTTCGCGGCACTGTTTTTGGGTGAACGGTTGCGCCTGGCCAGTGTGTTGGGGCTGCTGATAGCCGCCAGCGGCCTGGCGTTGATTGGTAGCGAAGATGGTGGCCATGTACCGCTGCTGGCGTTGGTGCTGACCTTGTGCGGTGGTGCCATGTGGGGCATGGGCAACATCATTACCCGGCGTTTTGGCTCGGTTGACCTTGTGGCATTGGTGATCTGGGGCGGGCTGATACCGCCACTGCCGTTCCTGGCGTTGTCCTGGTGGCTGGAAGGGCCTGAGCGCATTGGCCATGCCCTGGCCAATATCAGCTGGAGCTCGGTGCTGGCACTGGTGTACCTGGCCTTCGTCGCCACCATGCTTGGTTACAGCCTGTGGAGCAAACTGCTGTCGCGCCACCCGGCCGGCAAGGTGGCACCGTTCTCGCTGCTGGTACCCGTGATTGGTTTGAGCTCGTCGGCGTTGTTGCTGGGCGAACGGCTGACCGCAATCCAGGGCTGGGGTGCCTTGCTGGTAATGGCGGGGTTGCTGGTGAACGTATTCGGCGCGCGTATCGGGCAAAGGTTGCGGGCGGTCACCGCGTAAGCCGCACAAATATGCTGCTTGGCGCTCTGTTAGAATCGGCCTCTTTATCCAGGTCAACGGAGCGCTTTCATGATCATTACCACGACCAGCCAGCTCGAAGGTCGCCCGATTGCCGAATACTTGGGCGTCGTCAGCTCCGAATCGGTGCAGGGCATCAACTTCGTGCGCGATTTCTTTGCACGCTTTCGCGACTTTTTCGGCGGCCGCTCGCAAACGCTGGAAAGCGCCCTGCGTGAGGCGCGCGAGCAGGCGACCGAGGAGCTCAAGGCGCGGGCACATCAGTTGCGAGCCGATGCGGTAGTGGGTGTGGATTTCGAAATTAGCATGCCGTCGGTGCAGGGCGGCATGGTCGTGGTGTTTGCCACCGGCACCGCGGTGCGGTTGAAGTAGAGCGGTCTGCCACTGGTCGGCTGTCGTGCGATTGTCCGGGTGGTCCGCAAATGACCGGCTAGTCTCTTTTTTACAGGCCGCGTTTTCTGGGCGACTTTTCTGGTTGCCGGCGCGACTGCCACTGGAGGGAGACAGTGCATGAGCGAATCCTTTTTCGAAGACCTGAATGATGCGTTCCCGATCAACAGCCAAGTGCGTTGCGGCCAGGCGGCCTTCCGCCTCGGGTTCGCCCACATGACGCTGGATGATTCCGAACAGCTACAGCCTGCACACCTGCAGCGCAGTAAAAAAGGCCGCTTCATGCCGCGGGTTCCGCTGAAGAAGTGACCCCGCCCCAGTACATAACCCCGCCCAATGGCGGGGTTTTTATTGCGCTTTGTTGATCCGGCTCATGGCATTGCCGGGTAGCGCTCGCCGGCTGGCCAGGGTTGTGGTCTTCTGTCGTGGCATTCCAGCGACGGAGGATCGAATGCTCATGCGAGTCAGGGAACAGACGTATTGGCAGTGGGCCGACGCCCAGTTGCACAGCCGCAGCCACAACGAAGCTCTCAGTGACGGCACAACGCTGGATGTGCAGGTGCGCTTGTCACGTCTGGGGGCGACTCAGCTGTTTTTAGGGCTGTATGGAGCCGATGGGCGGGCAATGCTGGAGGAGTACTACCCTGCGCGGCCCGGGGAGACCATGACCCGTGCCTTGGTGTGGGGTGTGGACCGTGCCCGTGCGATGGCTACCGGTGCCCTGCCATTGCCGCAAAGCCGTTGCCGACGGCGCCAGGCATGAAAAAGCCCGGCCTATGCGGGCCGGGCTCAGATAAAGGTGAGAACCCTCAGTTGAGCGGTTCGATCACCTTGACTGCCTGCCGCTCACGGGCGGCGGGCCATTCTTGTTGCAGGGTCTGCAGCACGCGGCCGACGAATTCGGTATCGGCGGCGGCCTTCTTGCCGACGTAGCCCTGGCCACGGCGGTAGACCTTGAAGCGGGCACGCATGCTGGGCAGGTGCTCTTCGAATTCATCTTCGATCGTATTCGGTGGCAGGCGGTCGAGCCGCACCTCACCGGTTTGGCTAACCCACAGCAGGTGGTCGTCAAGGCTGTCCTTGCGTACAGCGAACAGCTGCGCCAGTTGGTCGATAGTCGGATTGTTGTT
The DNA here is from genome assembly GCF_059423245.1 of Pseudomonas sp. GW460-LB5. NCBI lineage: Bacteria > Pseudomonadati > Pseudomonadota > Gammaproteobacteria > Pseudomonadales > Pseudomonadaceae > Pseudomonas > Pseudomonas sp. GW460-LB5. The sequence goes on along the minus strand of NZ_JBWKXT010000022.1, from coordinate 10,374 downwards.
CAAGTTCATCATAAAGCCCCCATTACCCATTCGTAGGTGATTTTCACAGTTGGCGCTACCACGGTGTAGCGCACTACCAACGCTGCTACAGCAGCATCGCAACAGGGGCTTTCTCACGCTGCCTTTTGGACAGTTCCCTCTCCACGGACGGCCTGCGTTACCGCGCAAGCCGTCTGGAACACCCTTGCCACCGCTCCCGATCAGGGAGACGGCTTCATCATGCACAAGGGCGATGAGCGGCGTCAATCATTTTGTAGTGAATATTTTTACTCACTACATTTCTGTCTTTTTGTTCGACAATCGCCGTTTCCACTACAGCCCGGACAGTATCTCGAAGGCTGCACGAACCCTGGCTTCGTTCGGGTAATTTCGATTGGCCAGCAACACTATTGCCAGCTGTTCACTGGGCACAAATGCGGCGTAAGCGCCGAAACCGCTAGTTGCACCGGTTTTGTTGTACCAGGCGGCCGGCAGTTGGGGCAGGGCGGGTTGCAAGCGCTTGGTTGGCTGCGGTTCACGGATCAGCCGCGCGCTGTTGCCATCTACCAGGGTGCCCAGCGTGACGGGGTAGGGATAACGCTCCCAGCCCAGGCCTTGGGTCATGGTGCCGACCTGGAAGTAGCCCTGCTGGGTGATGGCGGTTGCTTTAGCCAGTGCCGGTGGCAGGCCCTGGGGCTGCATGTGCAGCCGCACGTACTGCAGCAAATCGCTGGCGCTGGTCTTGATGCCGTAGGCTTCGTCGGCATACGGGCCGGGGCCGACGCGCACCGGTTTGTCGGCGTCGTCGTAACCTTGGGCATAAAGCCCCTGAGCACTGGCCGGGACCTGCAGATAGGTGTTTTTGAGGCCCATTTTTGCCAGCAGCCCCTCGGACATCAGCGTAGAAAACGGTTGATGCTGTGCCCGTGCGGCCAGGTCACCGAACAGGCCAAGGCTGGGGTTCGAGTAGCAGCGCTGGGTGCCGGGTTTGGCACGGGGTTGCCAGTGGCGGAAGAAATCGACGACCTGTTGCGGTGTCTGCACCGCATCGGGGAACTGCAAGGGCAGGCAGTCGGCACTGTAGGCACCCAGTTCCAGCACCGTCGCGTCGCCGATGGGCGCCCCGGCCAGTGCCGGATGATAGTGCTTGGCCGGGGCTTCAAGGTCCAGCTTGCCCTCGGCGCTGGCCAGCGCGGCCAGGGTGGCGGTGTAGGTCTTGCTCAGCGAACCGATCTCGAACAGCGTGTCTCGGCTGACAGGCACATTGTCGGCCTTGCTGGCCACGCCATAGCTGAAGTAGTGCGCGTGGTCGCGTGCGTAGATCGCCACGGCCATGCCGCTGATTCCCTGCGCCTGCATCAACGGGCGGATGATCTGGTCGACCTTGGCCTGCAATTGGTCGTCGGCCTGGGCGGCGGTGTGGCCCAGAATGAGTGTTATGACGGCTGCAAGCGCGGCCGGGCGGGAGAGGGGCATGAGCGGGTCCTTTTGCGGAGCGTGTCCGTTGAGCGATACCGATGGGGGTTCCGGCGTTAGCGGCGGAAAGCCGTAGACCTTATCGTCTGCCCTTGCACAATGACAAGACGGACACTGTGATGAAGTATTTGCGGATGTTATTCGACAATTTCACCCTGGCTTTGCTTGGGGTGGTTCTGATCGCCACCGTCCTGCCTTGCTCGGGCGATGGTGCGGTGTATTTTGGCTGGCTGACCAACCTGGCCATCGGCCTGCTGTTCTTCCTGCATGGTGCCAAGCTGTCGCGCGAGGCAATCATTGCCGGCGCCGGGCACTGGCGCCTGCACCTGCTGGTGTTTTCTTGTACGTTCGTGATGTTCCCGCTGCTTGGCCTGGCGCTAAAGCCTGTGTTCCTGCCACTGGTGGGCAACGAGTTGTACCTGGGCGTGCTCTACCTGTGTGCCTTGCCGGCCACGGTGCAGTCGGCCATCGCCTTTACCTCGCTGGCCCGCGGTAACGTGCCAGCAGCCATTTGCAGCGCGGCGGCCTCAAGCCTGCTGGGTATCTTCCTGACCCCCTTGCTGGTGATGATGTTGCTGGGCGCCAGTGGCGACACCGGTTCTGGCCTGGATGCCGTGCTGAAGATCACCCTGCAACTGCTGGTGCCGTTCGTTGCCGGGCAGGTTGCGCGGCGCTGGATCGGCGCCTGGGTCAAGCGCAATGCGCGTTGGCTCAAGGTGGTGGACCAGGGCTCGATCCTGCTGGTGGTGTACACCGCCTTCAGCGAAGCCGTGGTCACCGGCTTGTGGCACACGGTATCGCCGCAGCACCTGGCCGGGTTGTTCGCCGTGTGCGGGATTTTGCTGGCGGTGGTGCTGTTTGGTACCCGTTTGCTTGGCAAGGCATTGGGCTTCAATCTCGAAGACCGCATCACCATCTTGTTTGCCGGCTCCAAGAAAAGCCTGGCTACCGGTGTGCCCATGGCTCAAGTGTTGTTCGTGGGCAGCGGTATTGGTGCGATGATCCTGCCGCTTATGCTGTTCCACCAGATCCAGCTGATGGTCTGTGCGGTGCTGGCGCAACGTTATGCCAGCCGTGAGCAGGGCGCCGAAGAGGCTTCGGCGGCGTCCTGAGCGCATGCGCAGTCCGCTACCGGAGCGGCCTTGTATCGCGATGGGCTGCAAAGCAGCCCATTTCTACCTGGCTTGGCCTGAAGCGCGTTCGCGCAAAGCCTTGCCGACCTCGGCCTCGATCTTGTAGGCCGGCGCTTCGAGGTCGTCATAGTTGCGCGTATAGCGCCGGGCAAATTCCTCCACCCCCAGCGCCTGATACTGCTGCACATGCTTGAGCTCGTGAGCCCACAGGGCCACGTTGTCCTCGGCGTCGCCGGCCCGGCGGAAGATGATCGTGTCGATCAGCGTCACGGCGTTTACATCGGGGTTCTGCAGTAACGCGTTGGCTGCGCTCATCTGCTGTTCGTCACCCACCCGGAAGCGCGCCGCATCGAGCACGGCAAAGTCGTACCAGGGTTCGAGTTGCGCACGGATATGCAGCGGGATCGGCTCGACGCCGCTGGCGGTGGCCTCATCCCTGGCCTGGCGCAAGGCGAACGTCAGGCTGGACGAGGCCATCACCTCCACATCCTTGAGAATCTGACCGGCTTGCCCCGGGTCAATCGGCGCACAAAAACAGCCCATCAGGCACACTTGGTATTGCCCGGGCGGGCACGCTTGTTCGGCAAGCGCGGGCACCGTCAGCGTCAGGCCCAGCAGCAGGCTAATCCGCTTCATGCAGGGCCTTTTCGACAAACTGGCGGCTTGCATCCAGCACCTGCGATTGCACCCCTTCAGTGGCCAGCATGCGCCCGATCATCAACGCACCCACGCATTGGCTGATCAGCACCCAGGCCAGTTGATCATCCTCCAATGTCGCGCTCCAGGCCTGGTGCAGTTCGACCAGCCAGTGCTCAGCCTCTTCGCGCACCGGCGTTGCGGCCCGGGCGATTTCCACACCCAGCGGCGGGAGCGGGCAGCCGCTTTCGGGATTGTGCAGGTGGGCCAGGCTCAGGTACTGCTGCAGACAGCGGCCCAGGCGTTCGCGGCTGGCGCCCTGGTTGGCCAGGCGGGCCAGCGGGCTGTTGCGCAGCTCCTGGCGCACCACCTCGGTAAACAGGTCGTCCTTGGAGGGGAAGTGATTGTAAAAGGCGCCGCCGGTCAGGCCGATCGCCTTCATCAGCCCGGCCACCCCGGTACTGGCAAAGCCCCCGCGTTTGGCCAGCGCGCCGCTGCTGCTCAGCAACCGTTCACGGGTCTGCTGCTTGTGTTCGTTGGAGTAACGCATTCAATTGCCTCTGCAGGCGGGCTTGACGATGACGGTGATCATAACATAGCGTTCGTTTACTAAACGATCATTTACCAATGGAGGCAGGCATGCCAGAACAACAAAAAGTCGTGTTGGTGATCGGTGCGGGCGATGCCACGGGTGGCGAGATTGCCAAGCGCTTTGCCCGTGAGGGCTACATTGCCTGCGTCACGCGGCGTCAGGCTGACAAACTGCAACCGCTGCTGGAGGAAATACGTGCCGCTGGCGGCCAGGCCCACGGCTTTGGCTCCGATGCGCGCAAAGAGCAGGAGGTGGCGGCGTTGGTCGAGACTATCGAGCGTGATATCGGCCCGATCGACGTGTTTGTCTTCAATATCGGCGCCAATGTGCCCTGCAGTATTCTCGAGGAAACCCCGCGCAAGTATTTCAAGATCTGGGAAATGGCCTGCTTTGCCGGTTTTCTCACGGCGCAAGCGGTTGCCCGGCGCATGGTCCGGCGTGAGCGCGGCACGATCCTGTTCACCGGCGCCACCGCAGGCACCCGCGGTGCGGCGGGTTTCGCGGCTTTCGCCGGGGCAAAGCATGGCTTGCGCGCTCTGGCCCAGAGCATGGCACGTGAGCTGGGGCCGCGGAATATCCATGTCGCGCACGTAGTGGTGGACGGTGCCATCGACACCGCTTTCATCCGCGACAGCTTTCCCGAGCGCTATGCCCTCAAGGACCAGGATGGCATCCTCGACCCGGCGCACATTGCCGACAGCTACTGGTTCCTGCACGCCCAGCCACGAGACGCCTGGACTTTCGAGCTGGACCTGCGCCCCTGGATGGAACGCTGGTAAGCCCCTATCACCAAGCAAGGACTGTCACCATGAACAAGACTGTCGATTTCTTTTTTGACCTGGGCAGCCCGGCCAGCTACCTGGCCTGGACTCAATTGCCAGGCCTGTGTGCCCGCCAGGGGGCTACGCTGCACTTGCGGCCAATGCTGCTGGGCGGGGTTTTCCAGGCTACCGGCAATGCTTCGCCGGCCATGGTCCCGGCCAAGGGGCGCTACATGTTCACGGACCTGGCACGCTTTGCCGCGCGCTATGGGGTACCGTTCGGGCTGCCGCCGGGGTTTCCGGTCAATACCTTGACCTTGATGCGCGGGGTCATGGGTACCCAGTTGCGCGCGCCGGAGCAGTTGGAGTCGTTGCTGTCGGCGCTGTTCAATGGGCTGTGGGTGCAGCGGCGCAACCTGAGCGATAGCGCGGTTCTGGACGAAACACTGAGCCAGGCAGGGTTCGATCCGCAGGCTTTTCATGCGCTGGCGGCCGACGGCGAAGTAAAAGCCGCGCTCAAGCAGGCGACCGAGGTGGCAGTGGAGCGCGGGGTGTTTGGCGCGCCGACCTGCTTTGTCGGTGAGGCAATGTTCTTTGGGCAGGACCGTCTGGACTTTGTCGAGGAAGCGTTAAGTCAGGGTGCCAGCAGCTTTTCGAGCTGAGTGCGTTCCCACAGGCTCAGCAGGTCGACCGGGTTGGTGCCGTAGCGCTGCCACTCCTCGATCCCGGCCTGATGGCCGTCGGGGCAGCGGCAACTGATGCAATGGGCAAGGCCTTCGGTATCCACGGCCAGTGCCAATTGCCAACCCTGGATGTCGACATCGACCAGGCCGCCATCGCGGCGTGCACTCACCTGCAGGTGATGCACGCCAAGTGCAGCGTTACGCAGGCTCTGGTAAATGGCCCGGGTGTTCAGCGAACCGCTGCGCGTCAAGGTCAGAAATTCGCCGGCGTGTTTGCGCTGATAATCTCGGCCTCGTCCGGGCCGATGTTTTTGAAGCTGTGCGGCAGGGTAGTGGGGATGTAGTAGCCGTCGCCCGAGTTGAGCACGCTGACTTGGCCATCGACCCAAAGCTCCACGGTGCCGCGGGTGACCAGGCCACATTCTTCGCCCTCGGCATGCACGATCGGCTCGCCCGAATCCGCACCCGGTGCATACAGTTCGCGCAGCATGCGCATCTGCCGGCCTTCGACACTGGCACCAACCAGCAGCATGCGCAGGCCGTTGCGGCCCAGGTCTGGCTGCTCGGCGCCCCGGAAGACAAAGCGTTCTTCGCGCACCGGCTCGTCGAAACTGAAGAACTCCGCGAGGCTCATGGGAATGCCTTCGAGCAGTTTTTTCAGGGAACTGACCGAAGGGCTGACGCGGTTCTGCTCGATCTGCGAGATCGTCGAATTGGTCAGCCCGCTGCGGCGGGCCAGTTCCCGTTGGGAGAGGTTGTTGCGTTCACGCACCAGTTTGAGTCGCGTCCCCGTGTCCATAGCCGCCTTGTAATCAGAGGTGTAAAAAATAATGAGCGACGCGCATTAAAACACACTCTGCACGCTTGCGCGCTGTGCTTCTCAGACACGCTGGTCGCGCGGCATCGGCCATAGCCCGACCAGCAGCAACAGGGCGGCCACGGCCAGGAATGGCAGGCGCGGATCAAGGGCATAAACCAGGGTGCCAGCCAGCGGGCCGATCACCGCCCCCATGCCTTGGGCCGCACCAATGGAACCGGCTGTGGCGCCCTGCTCGGAGGCGTGCATGGCGTTAGCCGCCAGCGCAGAAAAGGACGGGAAGACAAAGCCCATGCCCGCTGCCGCGATGAAATAGCAGCCCCATAGCGCAGGTGCGGTGGTGGCGAGCGAGCCGCAGGCAAAGCCCAGGGCTGAGACCGTGGCGCCTGTGCGGATCATTTTCAGTGGCGGCCATTCCAGTTTGCGCAGCAATACCTGTGACAGCATCAATGCCACGCCCACCGTGGTCAATGCGATGCCGGCGGCCTGGGCGGCCTCTGCAGGGCCCAGGTGCAGGCGGTCAATGGCGAAGAAACCGACGATGATCTGCGACACGGTGACACTGAGCATGGCGCTGAATGCTACCAGCAGGGGCCGGCGCAGGCGTGGGTCGTTCAAACGCACTGGGCTCGGGGCATGGTTGTGGGGCAGCGCCTGCGGCTTGAGGGTGAACAACAGCACGAGAAAGGCACTGGCCGGCAGCAGCGACATGATATGAAAAGGCAGGCTCAGACTATGCCTGGCCAACAGCGCCGCCAGCGCCGGCCCCACCACCAGGCCGACAGCGTTGGCCGCCCCCAGCGAGGCCATGGCCCGAGCACGACGCTGCGGCTCGACATGGTCGGCGATCAGCGCATTGCAACCTACCGGGATAGCCGCATAGAAGGCACCGATGCAGCCGCGTGCGACCATCAGGCCGATGAACGCTGCGGTCGCCCCCGGCAGCCAGCGCAGCGCGCCTTCCACAAACAGGCATAGCAGCCAATAAGCCAGAGTAAAACCGGCGGTGCCCAGCAGCAGAACGCGCCGGCGCCCCAGGCGGTCTGCCGCCCGGCCCCAGGGCCGCGCCAGCAGCACCCACACCACGCCGGCCACAGTCACGGCGGCACCCGCCTGCCAGGTGGCCATGCCGAGCTGGCGGGCAATCGGGCCGATCAGGGCGACGAAGGCCATCATCGACATGGTACAGGCCATGTTGGCCAGCAGCAGCGGACGCAAGTCCAGGGTGCTGGCAGGTTTAAGGGTTGCAGGATCCTTTGCGACGTTCATTGGGCAGTCCAGGGCAGTAAGGCAATAGAAACCGATATTATTAAGAATTGTTATCGATTGTCGAACGGCCCGGGCTATTGCAATTCATTCGCTGCGGCGCAGGGGGCCAGGCCACATGCTACGCAACACACCGTCGCGGCGCACCCATGCGTGCATCAACGCTGCCGCCACATGCACCAGCACGGTGGCGAACAGCAGGTAGCCGGCCCAGCCGTGTGCCATGCGCAGCACGGCATACAGTTGCAAGTTGTGCGGGGCGATGGCCGGCAAGCCCAGCGGGCGAGGGTAGTCGCCCGCTGACAGCATTGCCCAGCCCAGTAGCGGCATGGCTAGCATCAAGCCATAGAGCAGCAGGTGCGATGCCCCGGCGGCCCAGCGCTGCAGGGTGGGCAGGTCTCGCGGCAAGGGTGGGTGAGGCACGGCCAGGCGCACCCCGATACGCAGCACGACCAGCACCAGCAGTGCCAGGCCGGTGGCCTTGTGCAGCCCGATGAGTACAGGGTGGCGTAGCGACAGGTCTGCAACCATGCTCACGCCAATGAACAGCATGGCCAGGATCAGCACGGCCATCAGCCAGTGCAGCAGGCGGGCGAAAGGGTGGAAGGCTTCGGGTTTCATGGGCGGGCTCCGGTGCTGAGCGATTCACGGCTGCGGCGGTTGAACGATTCCGAGTAGGCAGCCGAACGGGCGGCGAGGATGGGGTCGGCAGATGCCTCTATGCCTCGGGGCAGGATCAACGGGTCGAAGTTGACGTCGCGGCATGCCCCCTGTTCGGGGGCGTCGACCTGTTCCAGCACCAGGGTGCCGGCGTCTACGCTGCGCCGTTCGGCAGGCCAGGGCCGGGCAGGGTCGTCCACAGCATCGCCGGGTTCAGCCAGCACGAGGCGAAGCGTCCAGCGTAACGGGCCCTGGGCCAGGCGTTGCTGCAGGTCGTGTTGCAGAAACTGTTTGTCATCAATCTGGGTGGGCAGCGCGGCAAACGCGGTTTGTGGCTCAAGCTGCCAGCGCACCGGGTGGCGGGCGCCGCTTGCATCTATCAGCTGAAAGGCATTGATGCTGTGGTATTGGGTGCTGGCGAAGCTGTTGCTGGGCTTGTAGCCCGCCGCCCACTGGCGAAATGCTGCGCTTTCCGGGTGGGCTGCGAAGAACGCCTGCATGCTGGCGGGGTTCGGTTTGCCGGTGGCCGGGTCTGGCGTACTCGCCAGTACTTGCTCGTAGAACCCTTGCGGGGTGCTTATCGCCAGCACAGGCGGGGTGTTCATGCCGGTGCGCCAGACCTGCCCGTCGTCGGTGCTCAGCTGAATGGCCAGGCTGCGTACGGGTATGCTTGTGTCCGGGGCATACGGGTTGGCGCCGCCAATGGCGAAGCGGCCGATCACCGGGACACTCGCCTGGCTGAATACGCGCGCCGTGGACAGGTTGGCGGCCTGCCCGCTGGCCTGGAAGTAGCCACTGACACACAGGCCCTTGGCGTGGTTCTTGCGGTAGCCTGGGTAGTGCCCGGCTTGGGCCTCGAAGGTGTCAATGATGCGCTGTGGTGTCAGCCGGGTTTCGCCAAGCCAGCCGGCGGCATAGGCAAAGCCGGCACCTGCGGCCAGCATCACGGCGCCGATGGCAGCCAGGCGCAAGGCTTTCGCCGGGCCGTGCAAAGGTGAGTTCATGGTCATCGTCCGGTTTGGTGAATGTGCCAGTACGACGGGGCAGGGAAAAATTTATTCCATCGACGGGAATAGAATTTCCTGGTGGGCGTCTGCCTTTACAATGACTACTTCAAAGGCCGGGACTTTGCCATGCATGATCTGGACGACCACCAGTGGCGCGAGCTGCTGGCCCGCCTGCGCCGTTTTGCCGTGTGGCTGACCCGCGAGCCGGGCAGCGCCGATGACCTGGTGCAGGCCACGGTCGAGCGGGCCCTGAGCCGACGTGACCAGCAACGCGATGCCGAGGCGCTGCGGGCTTGGCTGTTTACCATCCTCTATCGGCTTTTCCTTGACGGTAAGCGTCGCGACCGCCTGCATGCGCGCTGGCTGTCGTGGTTCGGCCGTGCCGAGAGCGAGGAGGAGCCGCTCGGGGCCAACCTTGAGGCGATTGTCCTGGCCCAGGCCGACTTGCAGGCATTTGCCCGGCTGACGGCCGAACAGCGCGCCTTGTTGCTGCTTATCAGCATCGAAGGCTTGAGTTACAAGGAAGCTGCCCAGGCCTTGGGCATCCCCATCGGCACTGTGATGTCGCGCCTGTCGCGCGCCCGCAGTGCCTTGCGCGAACTGACCGAGGGCAACCCTCAGCCCCCGGCCTTGCGGAGACTGAAATGACGCGTCTGATCCCCAGCGAAGACGAATTGCACGCTTACGTCGATGAGCGCCTGGCGCCTGCGCGCCGGGCCGAAGTGCAGGCCTGGCTGGCGGCCAACCCGCAGGCTGCGGCACGGGTGGAGGGCTGGCGCGCCGATGCCCGCCGGTTGCGTACGGCGCTGGCCGGGTTTGGCGAACTGCCCGGGGCGGCGCAGCTGGACCTTGGGCAGTTGCGTCGGCAATTGCGCCAGCGTCGGCAGCGGCGCTGGGCCACCGCGGCGGTGGTCGTGCTGGCATTGGGCGTCGGAGGGCTGGGCGGCTGGCAGGTGCGCGATGCGTCCCTGGCACGAGCCGACCAGCCCATGGCCGATGCTGTCCAGGCGCACCGGTTGTTTGCCGCCAGCGAGGCGCTGGATATCCAGGCCAGTGATCCAGGGCAGTTGCACGACTGGTTGGGGCGGCATTTCAGCCGCGTTGGGCAATTGCCGGACCTGGCGGGCTATGGCTTCAAACCGGTGGGGGCGCGCTTGCTCAGCAACGAGCAGGGGCCGGCGGCGCTGCTGGTGTTTGAAGATGGCAAGGGCCAGCGCATCAGCCTGTTCCTGCGCTCACCGGGCGAGCTTTATCGGCGCATGCCAGACGGGCAGCGGGTTGATGGCCAGCTGGAGGCGCGGTACTGGTCGCATGGGGCTTACAACTTCGCCTTGGTCAGCGCGGCGGACGATGCGCGTGGGGCC
>NZ_JBWKXT010000021.1:0-88573 GCF_059423245.1 Pseudomonas sp. GW460-LB5 | reverse complement strand
GCACCTCGGGCTATCAGCTTGCCATTCACCGCTCTCACTTCAGATTCTATTCCTTCTCCAAGACACAAGCGGGCTTGCCCCGCGAAGAGGGCAACGCGGACTCAGCGCCGGACCGGGCGCTTCTGCAGCTTGCGCTGCAAGGTCCGGCGGTGCATGCCCAGCGCACGTGCGGTGGCCGAAATGTTGCCCTCGTGCTCGTTCAGTACGCGCTGGATGTGTTCCCACTGCAGGCGGTCGACCGACATCGGGTTTTCCGGCACCAGGGTATCCAGGTCGGTGTGCTCCGACAGCAATGCTGCCAGCACATCATCGGCGTCAGCCGGTTTGCACAGGTAATTGCAGGCGCCGCGCTTGACCGCTTCCACCGCCGTGGCAATGCTCGAGTAACCGGTCAGGATCACCACGCGCATTTCAGGGTCCAGCTCCAGCAGCTTGGGCAGCAGCACAAGGCCGGAGTCACCGTCCATCTTCAGGTCCAGCGTGGCGTAATCTGGCAGGTCCTGCTGGGCCAGAATCAAGCCTTCCTCGGCCGAACTGGCGGTGCTCACGCGGAAACCGCGACGGCTCATTGCCCGGGCCATGACCCGGGTGAAGGTGGCATCGTCATCCACCAACAGCAGGTGCGGCAGCTCTTCGCTTTCGACCTGGTTTTCTTCGCTCATCATTCATCTCCTCGCTTGCCATAGGGCAGGCGCAATTCGGTCAGGGTGCCACCCTGTTCATGACTATAGAGTTTCACCGAACCGCCCGCACGGGTCACGCTGGCCTTGCTCAAGAACAGGCCCAGGCCGAAGCCTTTGCCTTTGGTGGTAATGAAGGGTTTGCCGATGGCTTCGGCAATGGCCGGCGGCACGCCAGGGCCATGGTCACGGATACTGATGACGATGTCCTGAGCGTCCCAGTCCAGGCGCACTTCCAAGTCATCGGGGCAGGCATCGGCTGCATTGTTCAACAGGTTCAGCAGCGCCTGGGTCAGGTCTGGTGGTGGCGTCAGGCGCGGCACTTTGCCATCGCGCAACCGCTGGAAGCGGTAGCTGGCTTCCGGGCGCATCAGGTGCCAGCGGTTCAGCGCCTCGTCCAGCCAGGCGGTCACCTCCTGCTCCACGATCGCCAGGCGGCGGTTGGCTTCGGCGGCGCGCACCAGCTGTTGCAAGGTCTCTTTGCACAGCTTTACCTGGTCCTGCAGGATCTGCAGGTCTTCCTGCAGCAGCGGGTCGGTGTGGTCCTGACGCATTTCGTTGATCAGCACGCTCATGGTCGCCAGTGGCGTGCCCAGCTCATGGGCAGCACCGGCGGCCTGGGTAGCCACGGCCAGCAGTTGCTCATCGCGCAGGCTTTCTTCACGCCGCTCGGACCGCAGTTGCTCCTGGCGGCGCAGCTCTTCGGCCATGCGTGCGGCAAAGAAAGTGATCACCGCCGCAGCCAGGGCAATGCTCAGCCACATGCCGTAGACCTGCATCTTGTCCCGCGCCATGGGCAGGCCCTCAAGCGGGTAGAACTGCACCAGCAGCAGGCTGTAGGCGGTCAGGGCGATACCCGACAGAATCAGCGAATACAGCCACGGCAAGGTCACTGCGGCAATCGCCAGCGGTACCAGGTAATACGACACGAACGGGTTGGTCGAGCCGCCGGAGTAATACAGCAAGGCACTGTGGATCAACAGGTCACAGGCCAACTGCAGGGCGTACTCCATTTCGGTGACGGGCAGCGACAGGCGCAAGCGCAGCGCGGTGAAGGCACACAGCAGCGACGACAAAGCCAAGGTGCCCGCCAGCGACAGCCACGGCAAGGGTAGCAATTCGGTCCAGTAGGCGACGCCCACGGAGCCAGCCTGGGCAGCCAGGACCAGGACCCGGATGACGGTCAGGCGCCAAAGGTTCTGGCGGGTAGCAGATAGCGGTTGTACGGCGGCGAGCATGAGCTCTCCTGATGAGTGCTCCAGAAAATCGGCTGGAGTATACCGAAGCCGGGCGCCTCGCTGCAGCGCTGCGGCAAAGCGCCACAGTTTGTCACAGGTTCATGATGGCACTTTTGAACCCACTACACTGTTGCCGGTCTGATGGGCCATGCGTGGAATGATGGCCAACCCCACGCCTTTTATTGCCAAGGAGTACCACATGCAAATCCCACGTCGCGGCGCCGCCCTGATTCTGTCCTGCGGCTTGCTCGCCAGCCTGCCTGCGCTGGCTGCCGATGAGCCACGTTACAACCAGGTATCGCTGCGCGCTGAAGTGAGCAAGGAAGTGCCGCGCGACCTGATGGTCGTGACCCTGTACAGCGAAGCGCAGAACAGCGACCCGGGCAAGCTGGCCAAGCAGATCACCGAAACCATGAACAAGGCCGTGCAGCAGTCGCGACAGGTCAAGGACGTGAAGATCAGCCAAGGCAGCCGCAACAGCTACCCGGTGTATGACAGCAAGGGCCAGAAGATTACCGGCTGGCGCGAGCGCGCCGAACTGCGCCTGGAAAGCGACAACTTCCCGGCCCTGTCCCAGCTCACAGCCGACCTGCTGCAAGAGCTGAAAATGGGCGGCATGGACTTCTCCATCGCACCGGCCACACGCAAGGCCAGTGAGGATGCATTGCTCAAGGACGCCGTCGATGCCTTCAAGGCGCGTGCTCAACTGGCCACCGAGGCGCTGGGCGGCAAGGGCTACAAAGTGGTCAGCCTGAACCTCAACAGCAGCGGTTACCCGCGCCCGTACCTGCGCAGTGCGCCGATGGCGATGAAAGCCATGGGGGCCGACGAAGCAGCGCCAGCGCCGGATATCGAGGCGGGCACCAGCGAAGTGAGCATGAATGCTGATGGCCTGATCGAAGTGCAAATGCCCTGACAGCCACGAGCTTCAAGCGGCAAGCTTCAAATTGACTGTAAACCCGGTCTGCTTTGGCTTGCCGCTTGGCGCTTGCCGCTTGAGTCTGCTTTTCAGACATTTCCTACGCAACACCCAGGTGCATCCTACGTTTATCACCGCCTAGAAACATCGCGCAAAATGCCATCATTTTGCCTGCGCAAACGTTTAACTTCGCCTAAAGTTATACTGATGCGACATCCATGTACGCCCGTACCACTTTTCCGGCGCCAACTATCCTTATACCTGTTGCATTGGGAACACCCCCTGCATAAGTATCCTCAGGTCGGCTCACGAGGCCACCTCATCCAAAAAATGACAACAATGAGGCCACCATGCTCAAACACGCAGTCATTCCGTTCCTGCTTGGCGCAGGCTTGCTCACCGGCGCGCCGTCGGTCCTGGCCGCGTCCAACCTGGTGTTTTGCTCAGAGGGCAGCCCGGCCGGTTTTGACCCGGGCCAGTACACCACCGGGACCGACTTCGACGCCTCGGCAGAGACCGTGTTCAACCGCTTGACCCAGTTCGAACGAGGCGGTACTGCAGTTATCCCGGGCCTGGCGACCAAGTGGGAAGTGTCCGACGACGGCAAGACCTACACCTTCCACCTGCGCGAAGGCGTCAAGTTCCATACCACCGACTACTTCAAGCCCAGCCGGCCCTTCAACGCCGACGATGTGCTGTTCACCTTCAACCGCATGCTCGACAAGGATCATCCGTTCCGCAAGGCCTACCCTACCGAGTTCCCGTATTTCACCGACATGGGCATGGACAAGAACATCGCCAAGGTGGAAAAGCTGGACGAGCACACGGTGAAGTTCACCCTTAACGAGGTCGACGCTGCGTTCATCCAGAACCTGGCCATGAGCTTCGCTTCCATCCAGTCCGCCGAGTACGCCGACCAATTGCTCAAGAACGGCAAGGCCGCCGACATCAACCAGAAGCCGATCGGCACCGGCCCGTTCGTGTTCAGCAAGTACCAGAAGGACGCGCAGATTCGCTTCAAGGGCAACAAGGACTACTGGCAGCCCGAGGACGTGAAGATCGATAACCTGATCTTCGCCATCACCACCGATGCCTCGGTACGCATGCAAAAACTGAAGAAGAACGAGTGCCAGGTCACCCTGTTCCCGCGGCCGGCCGACATCGAGCCGCTAAAGGCCGACAAGCACCTGCAGATGCCCCAGCAAGCCGGGTTCAACCTGGGCTACATCGCCTACAACGTGATGGACAAGATCAAGGGCAGCAACGAGCCCAACCCCATGGCTCAGCTGAAAGTGCGCCAGGCGCTGGACATGGCGGTGGACAAGAAGAAGATCATCGAGTCGGTCTACCAGGGCGCCGGCCAGTTGGCAGTCAATGCCATGCCGCCGACCCAGTGGTCGTATGACGAAAGCATAAAGGACGCCCCCTTCGACCCCGAAAAAGCTAAACAGCTGCTCAAGGAAGCCGGCATCAAGGAAGGCACCGAGATCACCCTGTGGGCCATGCCCGTGCAACGCCCATACAACCCCAATGCCAAGCTGATGGCCGAAATGCTGCAATCCGACTGGGCCAAGATCGGCATCAAGGCCAAAATCGTCAGCTATGAATGGGGCGAGTACATCAAACGCTCCAAAGGTGGCGAACAAGGCGCCATGCTGATTGGCTGGAGCGGCGACAACGGTGACCCGGACAACTGGCTGGGCACCCTTTACGGCTGCGATGCCGTCGACGGCAACAACTTCTCCAAGTGGTGCTACAAGCCCTACGACGACCTGATCAAGCAGGCCAAGGCCACCTCCGACCAGGCCAAGCGCACCGAGCTGTACCAGCAGGCGCAGCACATTCTCAAGGAGCAGGTGCCGATTACCCCGATCGCCCACTCCACCGTGTATCAGCCCATGAGCGCCAAAGTGAAGGACTTCAAGATCAGCCCGTTTGCGCTGAACGCCTTCTATGGCGTAAGCGTGGACAAATAGGGTAACTCCAGCACCCGCCGTCTGGCGGGTGCCTTGCCCCCTTCCCCCTCTTCATGTCGTCCCGCGGCTATCCGCTGCGGGGTGGGCGAACTGTTGCCGCCATTCGCACCCCGAGGCGGCGCAAACAGCTGAAAAAGGACTTGCCATGCGTCACGCGACCCGTCTTTCAACCTTGCTGGCCCTGGGCCTGATGAGCCAATCCCCGGCCCTGTTGGCGAACAACCTGGTGTTTTGCTCCGAGGGCAGCCCCGCCGGCTTCGACACCGCCCAGTACACCAGCGCCACCGACAACGATGCCGCCGAGCCGATCTACAACCGCCTGGTCGAGTTCGAGCGTGGTGGTACTGCCGTGCACCCTGCCCTGGCAACCCGCTGGGAAGTATCCGACGATGGCTTGCGCTATACCTTCCACCTGCGTGAAGGGGTGAAGTTCCACAGCAACAAGGCCTTCTCCCCAAGCCGCGATTTCAACGCCGACGATGTGCTGTTCACCTTCAACCGCATGCTCGACAAAGGCCACCCGTTCCGCCAGGCCTACCCTACCGAGTTTCCTTACTTCATCAGCATGGGCCTGGACAAGAACATCGCCCATGTCGAGAAGATCGACCCGCTGACTGTGGCATTCACCCTGAACACGGTCGATGCCGCGTTCATCCAGAACCTGGCCATGAGCTTCGCCTCCATCCTCTCCGCCGAATACGCCGGGCAACTGATGGCCAGCGCAAGACCGAGCGACATCAACCAGCAGCCCATCGGCACCGGGCCGTTCGTGTTCCAGCGTTATCAGAAGGATTCGCAGATCCGCTACAAAGGCAACAAGGAGTACTGGGCGCCGGATGAGGTGAAAATCGACAACCTGGTGTTCTCGATCAACATCGACCCTTCGGTACGCATCCAGAAACTGCGCCGCAACGAATGCCAGGTCACCCTGCACCCTCGCCCGGCCGACCTGCCAGCGCTCAAGGCCGACAGCTCGCTGCGGGTATTGCAGCAACCAGGCTTCAACCTCGGCTACATCGCCTACAACACCCAGCACCCACCGTTCGACCGGCTGGAGGTGCGCCAGGCGATGGATATGGCTGTGAACAAGAAGGCCATACTCCAGGCGGTGTATCAGGATTCCGGCCAACTGGCAGTCAACGCCATGCCACCGACCCAGTGGTCCTATGACGAAAGCCTCAAAGACGCGCCCTACGACCCGCAAAAGGCCAGGCAGCTGCTGCAGCAGGCCGGCGTCAAACCTGGCACCGAAGTCACCCTTTGGGCCATGCCGGTGCAACGCCCTTACAACCCCAACGCCAAGCTGATGGCCGAAATGCTCCAGGCAGACTGGAACAAACTCGGGTTCAAGGTGCGCATCGTCAGTTACGAATGGGGCGAGTACCTCAAGCGCATGAAAAGCGGCGAGCACGACATCGCCCTGATTGGCTGGACCGGCGACAACGGTGACCCGGACAACTGGCTAGGCACCCTCTACAGCTGCGATGCCATCGGCAGCAACAACTACTCGCTGTGGTGCGACCCGCAGTACGACAGCCTGGTCAAGCAGGCCAAGCAGGTCACAGACCAACCGCAGCGCAGTGCGCTGTACCGGCAGGCCCAGCAACGGCTCAAACAGCAGGTGCCGATTACGCCGGTGGCGCATTCCACAGTTAACCAGCCGCTCAGCATCAAGGTTTCTGAGTTCAAGGTCAGCCCGTTTGGGCGCAATGATTTTTCCGGTGTGAGTGTTGATTAAGCGTTAGCCAATACCGGCCTCTTCGCGGGCAAGCCCGCTCCCGCAGGATCTCTACAGGTTCGGACCTTGCGCCCTATCTGTGGGAGCGGGCTTGCCCGCCAAAAGGCCAGCACAGGCAACACAACGCCCCCTTTTAGCCCGGCGACCCCGGGCAACTCTGGCAACACCGCAGCAAAAAACCCGGCCCACAAGGCCGGCAATAACTAGAAAGCAATGGGAGCTTCAACCTTGAAAGTACCAACCCTGAGCGCACTGGCCTTATCCATCAGTGCATTTTCCACCGTGGCCCAGGCCGATCCGCAAAGCCAGGACTACATTCCGCTCACCCTCAAAGGCAGCAGCGCGCAGGCGCAAGCCAGCGGCTTCATCGACGGCCAGAGCCTGTCCGGCAGCACCCGCAACTGGTACGCCCGCGAACGCGCTGCACGCGCCCCGCTGTGGAAGTACTACAAGAGCGACGGCACCCGCCACCCCACCCACAGCCGGGAAAACTGGCTGCAGGGCACCATCCTCAACTACAGCTCCGGTTTCACCCAAGGCACCGTGGGTTTCGCTGTCGAGGCCGCTGGCTATAACGCCATCGCCCTGCAGCAGAGCCGCGAAGCGATTGCCGGCCCCAACAACCGCACCCTCACCCACAGCGATGGCGACCCCGTCGGCCAGTGGAGCAAACTGGGCCTGGGCAACATCAAGGCGCGCGTGTCCAACACCACCCTTACCCTTGGCCGCCAGTCGGTGGACACGCCCATGATCGCCTACATCGGCAACCGCGCCCTGCCATCGAGCTTCCAGGGCGCGTTCCTGCACAGCGCCGAGTTCGACAACCTGAGCCTCGATCTGGGCACTTTCGACCGCGTTTCGCCACGCACCGAACAAAGCCTTAGCAAGTTTCGCAGCGAATACGGCGCCACCGGCGTGGAAACCGACCGCGCCAGCACTGCCGGCATCAATTACCAGCCGTTCAAAAGCCTGAGTACCAGCCTGTATGCCACCCAGGTAGACGACTTCTGGAACCAGTACTACTTCGGCGCCAACCACGTGCTCGGCGACAGCGCAGTGCTCAGCCTGAGCACCGGCCTTAACTACTACAAGACCGTCGATGCCGGCAGCCAGAAAATGGGCAAGATCGACAACGACACCTACAGCCTGTCGCTCGGCCTGACCCACCAGGCCCATACCCTCAGCGCCTCGTGGCAGCAGGTGAACGGCAACGAATACTTCGACTACCTGCACGAAACCAACGGCATCTACCTGGCCAACTCGTTGTTGTCGGACTTCAACGGCCCCAACGAGAAGTCGCTGCAGCTTTCCTATGTATTGAACATGGCGCCCTACGGCGTGCCAGGGCTGAAGTTCAACCTGTACAACGCACGCGGCTGGGGCATTGACGGCACTCACTACCGCGGCACCGCCTACGACGTGAATGGCCTGAACGGCGAAACCCACTACGAGTGGGGCATCGGCACCAGCTACGCGGTGCAGAGCGGGCCGCTGAGAGACACCAGCATCCGCGCGACCTACACCACCCACCGCGCCAGCAAGGCACAGGGTGACGGCAGCCTGGACGAGTTCCGGGTGGTTACCACCATTCCATTCAACATTCTTTGACCGCTGGCGCCACGGCCCCCTTCGCAGCGGGCCGTGGCGGCTACGCTGGAATCAATGCAAAAGCAGGGAGTGTTCAACCCATGCAGAGAGCTTTCATCAAATCGCTACCGTTACGCCTTGCCCTCGCCACGCTGGTGCTGGGCAGCGCAACGCAGCTGGCAGCCAAACCGCTGGTGGTCTGTACCGAGGCCAGCCCGGAAGGGTTCGACGTTGTCCAGTACACCACCGCGGTCACACTTGATGCGACGTCCGAGACACTGTTCAACCGCCTGGTCGACTTCAAACCAGGCACCACCGACGTCCAGCCGGCCCTGGCCGAGCGCTGGGACATTTCGCCAGACGGGCTGACCTACACCTTCCATCTGCGCCAAGGGGTGAAGTTCCACACCACCGACTACTTCGAGCCGACCCGCGACTTCAACGCCGACGATGTGTTGTGGAGCCTCAACCGCCAGCTTGACCCGCACCACCCGTGGCACGACAAAACCAGCGTCGGCTACCCGTATTTTGAAAGCATGGCCTTCAAGCAGCTGCTCAAATCGGTGATCAAGACCGACGACCACACCGTGGTGATCACCCTGGCCCGGCCGGAAGCACCGTTCCTGCATGACATGGCCATGGGCTTCACCTCGATCTACTCCGCCGAGTACGGTGACCAGTTGCTCAGGGCCGGTAAAACCGCCGAGCTGAACAGTAAGCCGGTCGGCACCGGCCCGTTCATCTTCCAGCGTTACAACAAGGATGCGCAGGTCCGCTTCAAACCCAACCCAGACTACTTCCGCGGCAAACCGCCGGCCGACGCGCTGGTGTTCGCCATCGCCACCGACAGCAACGTGCGCCTGCAGAAGCTGCGCGCCAACGAATGCCAGGTCGCCTTGTACCCCAAGCCGGATGACGTGCCATCGATCAAGGCCGACCCGAAACTCAAGGTCGCCGAAATCGAAGCGCTTGTCACCGGCTACATCGCCATGAATACCGAGCACAAATACCTCAGCGATGTACGCGTGCGCAAAGCCATCAATATGGCGTTCGATCGGCAGACTCATGTCGACCAGCTGTTCGGCAAAGGCAACGCGCTGGTGGGTGTGAACCCCTACCCACCGACCATGCCTGGCTTCAACACCGCCAACCAGAACCCGCCCCGCGACCTCGCAAAGGCACGCGCCCTGCTCAAGGAAGCTGGCGTACCGGAAGGCACGGTGATCACACTGTTTACCCGCAACGGCGGTGGCATGACCAACCCTAACCCGCGCCTGTCGGCCGAGATGCTGCAGGCCGACCTGAAGCAGATCGGCCTGCAGCTGGATATCCGCGTGATGGAATGGGCCGAAATGCTGCGCCGTGCAAAAAATGGCGAGGCCGACCTCGTGTCCACCGGCTGGGCTGGCGACAACGGCGACCCCGACAACTTCCTCACCCCGCTGCTCAGTTGCGACGCCGCCAAAACCGGCGAGAACTACGCCCGCTGGTGCAACTCGAAATTCCAGGAGCTGATCACCCGTGCCCGCGAGGTGGTCGACAACGACGAGCGCGCAAGGCTCTATAGCGAGGCATTGAAGGTGTACGATGACGACCAACCCTGGATCAGCATGGCCCATCCAAAGATGTTCACCGCCATGCGTGACAACGTGGAGGGCTACGTGATCAGCCCTCTGACCAACAATAACTTCGCCACCACCAAGGTGAAGTAGAACAACAACGACCGCCGGCAACCCACACGCGGACCGGCGGCATTGCCGTACCGGGCTGATCGCCCCGCGGCCTGATGAGGTAACCCCGACAATGTTGAGTTTTATTGCCCGGCGCCTTGGCCTGCTGATACCGACCTTTTTCGGCATCACCTTGCTGACCTTTGCGCTCATACGCCTGATCCCCGGCGACCCGGTGGAAGTCATGATGGGCGAGCGCAGGGTCGATCCCGAAATGCACGCCCAGGCCATGGAGCGCCTGGGCCTGAACAAGCCACTGCCGGTCCAGTACCTGGACTATGTCGGCAAGCTGGCCCAGGGTGACCTCGGCGAATCGCTGCGCACCCGCGAAAGCGTGTGGACCGAGTTTCTCACCCTGTTCCCGGCCACCCTGGAGCTGGCCTTCGCCGCCCTGCTGTTCGCCGGTATCGTCGGCCTGCTGGCCGGGGTGATCGCCGCGCTCAAGCGCGGTTCATTGTTCGACCACGGGGTGATGGGCATTTCCCTGGCCGGCTACTCGATGCCGATCTTCTGGTGGGGCCTGATCCTGATCATGTTCTTCTCGGTGAGCCTGGGCTGGACCCCAGTGTCCGGGCGCATCGACCTGCTCTACGACATTGAGCCGAAAACCGGCTTCATGCTCATCGATACCCTGCTCAGCGACGAAGAAGGCGCCTTCAAGGACGCGGTGATGCACCTGATCCTGCCGGCCATCGTGCTGGGTACCATCCCGCTGGCAGTCATCGCCCGCATGACCCGTTCGTCGATGCTTGAAGTACTGCGCGAAGACTACATCCGCACCGCCCGCGCCAAAGGCCTGTCGCCGGCCCGCGTGGTGTTCGTGCACGGCCTGCGCAATGCCTTGATTCCGGTGCTGACCGTGTTCGGCCTGCAGGTCGGCACGCTGCTGGCCGGTGCGGTGCTGACCGAAACCATCTTTTCCTGGCCGGGCATCGGCAAGTGGCTGATCGAAGCCATCGGTGCCCGTGACTACCCCGTGGTCCAGAACGGCATCCTGTTGATCGCCTGCCTGGTAATCCTGGTCAACTTCGTCGTGGACATCCTCTACGGCCTGGCCAACCCACGCATCCGTCATCAGCGCTGAGGCCTTCGCCATGACTAGCCCGATTGCAAAATCCGTGTCGCCGGCCAGCCCGGTGGACCAGAGCCTGCTCTACCCCTCGCCGTACAAAGAATTCTGGCAAGCCTTTGCGCGCAACAAAGGCGCAGTGATGGGCCTGGCCTTCATGTGCCTGGTGGTGTTCTGTGCACTGTTCGCGCCGTGGGTCGCCCCGCATGACCCGAGCGAGCAGTACCGCGACTTCCTGCTGACCCCGCCGGTATGGCTGGAAGGCGGCACCTGGCAGTTCATCCTCGGCACCGACGAACTGGGCCGCGACCTGCTTTCGCGCCTGATACAGGGGGCGCGGCTGTCGCTGCTGATCGGCCTGTCGTCGGTGGTGATGTCGCTGATCCCGGGCATCCTGCTGGGCCTGCTGGCCGGCTTCTTCCCGCACATCCTCGGCCCATCGATCATGCGCCTGATGGATGTGATGCTGGCCCTGCCCTCCCTGCTGCTGGCCGTGGCCATCGTCGCCATCCTCGGCCCAGGCCTGATCAACACGGTAATCGCCATCGCCATCGTCTCACTGCCCTCCTACGTGCGCCTGACCCGGGCTGCGGTAATGGTTGAACTGAACCGCGACTACGTCACCGCCGCACGCCTGGCGGGTGCCGGGCTGCCACGGCTGATGTTCGTCACCGTGCTGCCCAACTGTATGGCGCCACTGATCGTGCAGGCTACCCTCAGCTTCTCTTCAGCGATCCTCGATGCTGCCGCGTTGGGCTTCCTGGG
Source organism: Pseudomonas sp. GW460-LB5 (assembly GCF_059423245.1). NCBI lineage: Bacteria > Pseudomonadati > Pseudomonadota > Gammaproteobacteria > Pseudomonadales > Pseudomonadaceae > Pseudomonas > Pseudomonas sp. GW460-LB5. The sequence continues at coordinate 76,871 of NZ_JBWKXT010000021.1, read as the reverse complement.
CCTGGGCGTGCAACCACCCACCCCGGAGTGGGGCACCATGCTGGCTTCGGCCCGTGACTATATCGAGCGCGCCTGGTGGGTGGTGAGCCTGCCCGGCCTGACCATTCTGCTCAGTGTGCTGGCAATCAACCTGATGGGCGACGGCCTGCGCGATGCGCTGGACCCGAAACTCAAGAACGCCGCCTGAGGAGAACGCCATGTCACTGTTGCAGATCAACAACCTGAACGTGCGCTTCGGCGACGCCAATGCCGTACCTGTCGTCGATGGCCTGGACCTGTCGGTGGAGGCTGGCGAGATCCTGGCCATCGTCGGCGAATCCGGCTCGGGCAAATCCGTGACCATGATGGCCTTGATGGGCCTGATCGACGCCCCCGGGCGCATCACCGCCGACGCCCTCAGTTTCGACGGCATCGACATGCTCAAGCTCAGCGGCCGCCAGCGGCGCAAGGTTGTGGGCAAGGACATCGCCATGGTCTTCCAGGACCCGATGACCGCCCTCAACCCCAGCTATACCGTGGGCTACCAGATCGAAGAAGTGCTGCGCCAGCACCTGGGCCTGAAGGGCAAGGCCGCGCGCCAGCGTGCCCTTGAGCTGTTGAAAAAGGTCGAGATCCCAGCTGCGCAAAGCCGCCTGGATGCCTATCCGCATCAGCTGTCTGGCGGCATGAGCCAGCGTGTGGCGATTGCCATGGCCATTGCCGGCGAGCCCAAGCTGCTGATCGCCGACGAGCCGACCACCGCACTGGACGTGACCATCCAGGCGCAGATCATGGAGCTGCTGGTCAACCTGCAGAAGGAGCGCAACATGGCGCTCATCCTGATCACCCACGACCTCGCCGTGGTCGCCGAAACGGCCAAGCGGGTATGCGTGATGTACGCAGGCGAAGCCGTCGAGGTGGGCCAGGTGCCGACGCTGTTCGACGTGCCCGCCCACCCCTACAGCGAAGCCCTGCTGGCGGCGATCCCCGAGCACAGCATCGGCGCCGAGCGCCTGGCCACCCTGCCTGGCATCGTCCCTGGCCGCTACGACCGCCCCGTCGGCTGCCTGTTGTCGCCGCGCTGCCCCTATGTGCAGGAAAACTGTCGGCGCCAGCGCCCTCCCCTCGATCCCCAGGCTCACAGCCTGGTGCGTTGTTTCTACCCGTTGAACCAGGAGGTGGCGTGATGGCCGTCGTTCTATCTGCGCGCGAGCTTACCCGGCATTACGAAGTCTCCCGCGGCCTGTTCAAAGGGCACGCCCTGGTCCGTGCGCTGAATGGCGTATCGTTCGAACTGGAAGCCGGCAAGACCCTGGCGGTGGTCGGCGAGTCGGGCTGCGGCAAGTCCACCCTGGCCCGCGCCCTGACCCTGATCGAAGAGCCGTCGTCCGGCTCGCTGCAAATTGCCGGCACCGAGGTGAACGGCGCCAGCAAGGCTGAGCGCAAGCAACTGCGGCGCGACGTGCAGATGGTGTTCCAGAGCCCCTACGCCTCGCTCAACCCACGGCAGAAAATTGGTGACCAGCTGGCCGAGCCGCTGCTGATCAACACCTCGCTGAGCAAAGCCGAGCGGCGCGAGAAAGTGCAAAAAATGATGGAGCAGGTGGGCTTGCGACCCGAGCACTACCAGCGCTACCCGCACATGTTCTCAGGGGGCCAGCGCCAGCGCATCGCCTTGGCCCGAGCGATGATGCTGCAGCCAAAAGTGCTGGTGGCGGACGAGCCGACCTCGGCATTGGATGTGTCGATCCAGGCACAGGTACTGAACCTGTTCATGGATTTGCAGAAGGAGTTCAACACCGCCTACGTGTTCATCTCGCACAACCTGGCGGTGGTGCGGCATGTGGCCGATCACGTACTGGTGATGTACCTGGGGCGGCCGGCAGAGATGGGGCCGAAAACGGATATTTACGAGCGGCCGCTGCATCCCTATACCCAGGCGCTGCTGTCGGCAACACCTGCCATTCACCCGGATCCGCTGAAGCCGAAGATCCGCATTGTCGGGGAGCTGCCCAACCCGTTGAACCCGCCAGATGGGTGTGCGTTTCACAAGCGCTGCCCGTATGCGACGGAACGCTGTGCCAAGGAGGTGCCGGCGTTGCGGCAGGTGAGTAGCCGACAGGTGGCTTGCCACTATGCCGAGCAGTTCCTGTAGATGACCGGGGGCGCTCTGCGCCCCATTCGCAGCACAAGGCTGCTCCTGCAAGGGACCGCGATAACAGGGGATATCGCGGTCGTCTGTAGGAGCAGCCTTGTGCTGCGAATGGGCCGCAAAGCGGCCCTCTCGGTCAATGCATGAAAATGGCAATCAGGATGATGACCGGGATCGGTACACCAAGCATCCAGAGCAGTATCGAGCGCATGTCAGTTCTCCTTGCTTAACGTTGAATGGTGCGATGGGCTACGTATTCGCCTTCCAGCCACTGCACCTGGTCACGGCGGCGACCACCGTAAAGCGCTGCAAGGCTGGCGAAGAAGGCGCCACACAGCAGCGCGACGAAGGTCCACAGCGCTGTCCAGGCAGCGACCTTGGCGGCGGTATCAGCGGCTTGCTTGGCCTTCAGCTTCAGCTGTTGCACCTGGCCCATCACCTGATCGACACGGGCTTCGGCTTCGGCCTGGGTCAAGCGCGTACGCTGGGCCACCAGCTGCGCCAGGTAGGTACGGTCTTCGGCAGGCAGCGCACCATCGCTGGCAATGCCTTTGGCCAGGATGCGTGCGGCCACGCCATTGGCTGCATCCTCGCTGACCGGCGCCGGGCCATCCCCACGGAACAGGCTATCGACGAAATAGCCCATCGAATCGTTGTTGTCACCGGACGCCGCGGCACCACCGGCAGCGGCCGATACGGTAGCCGCCTGCGAAGCTGCACTGGCACCAGCACCCACCAGGTTGCCCGCAGCACCCAGCACCAACATGGCAGCCACCAGAGTTGCTACGGCCCAGGACAGGAAACCATGCGCGGTATCGCGGAAATACACTTCATCGCCATGCAGGTTGGCCCATTTCACCCGCAGCCGGCCGGCAATGTAGCCACCCAGGCCCGAAGCGATGATCTGCGTCAGCAGCAGCCATACGATGGTGGAAATGCCCAAGGCTTTTGCACTCGCCCCCTCGTCTGCCCAAGGTGAAGTGGCTGCAAAGCCAAGCCCTGCACCAAGGACCACCAGGATCAGAGACAAGGCAGCTGCAGTAGCGGCGCCAGCGAAGATCGCAGCCCAGGAAACACCTGAGCGGCTTTGTGAATCGACAGCGGGATAGTCGGCAGGGGTGATCATGATGTTTTCGCCTTAAGTGGTTAGCGACAAGTCCATTCGCGCAGTAACCTTTGCAGCGGCTGTGCCAGTTGTGACAAAAAATTAACCCATTGAAAAACAATGAGTTGGAAAAACGGATCAATTTTGAATCGTGCAAATTGCGCGACTGGGCCCTGTGCATCAGGTGTTCTGCATTCTTGTCGCAAACTTGGCGACGAGGCATCATTCACCCATGACGCTCCCTGATGGCCCTGCCCACACCCCGATTACCGCAGACACGGTGCTGCGCTATCACCTGTGCTGGAAGCACCGCGATCTAGACGGCGTGATGGCGCTCTACCACCCTGACATCCAGTACCACGACTTCTTCCAGAACCGCGTGCTCGGCTACCAGGAGCTGCGCGACTACGTCCGCGCCTGCCTGCCCCATGAGGCCGGCGAAGACATCGTCCACAGCGACCGCATCCGCGTCGACGGCTGCACAGCGTTCATCCAGTACCAGGTCACGGTCCAGGGCGGTGACGGCCTGGTAGCGTTCAAGTCCAGCGAAGCGATCACCGTCAAGGACGGGCTTATCTGGCAGGTCAACGAATACGCCACGCTGGTCCGCCACAACGGCACCCGCCACGCCAGCGCAGGCCCGCGCCCGGCAACCAGTCGCCTGGGCCTGTCACCCCGGCAGTTGTCGACCATGGCCCAGGACCTGGAGCACTACTTCCAGCGCAAGCGCCCCTACCTGGACGCAGAACTGAACCTGCAGCAAGTCGCCGACGCCAGTGGCTACAGCCGCAACCAGATTTCCTACCTGCTGAACCAGGTGCTGGGGCAAAGCTTCTACCGCTACGTCAACCAGGCCCGCCTGCAGCACCTGATGGCCAGCCTTGACGATGACAGCGTCGAAGCGACGATCGATGAGCTGGCCTTCAGCGCCGGCTTCAACTCGCTGTCGGCGTTCTACAAGTGCTTCCGTGAACACACCGGGTTCACACCCAAGGCTTACCTGAAGCAATTTTCCCTGCGTGCACGCACGTAAGACAGCGGCCGGCCCACATCACTAGGATCACCCACAGACCTTGACGGATGTGGAGTCGAACCCGATGCAACCCCTGCGCACGATAAGCCTGTGGATGGACCAGCTCGACGAGCCACTGTGCGCCCGCCCGGCCCTGCGCGAAGACCTGCACGCGGATGTGTGCATTATCGGCGCCGGCTACACAGGCCTGTGGACCGCCTACTACCTCAAGCGCCAGGCGCCACAGCTGAACATCGTGGTGATCGACGCCAACATTGCCGGTTTCGGCGCCTCTGGGCGCAATGGCGGCTGGCTGATGGGCAACCTGTTGGGCGAAGACCGCTTGCTGGCCACCCTGTCGCCCCAACAGCGCCGCGCCAGCATCGACCTGCTGCACGGCATACCCGATGAAGTACACGCCGTGCTGCAGCGCGAAGGCATCGACTGCGACTACCGCAAAGGGGGTGTGCTGTACTGCGCGGCACGCTACCCGGAGCAGGAGCGCAGCCTGCGCGCCTACCTCGACGACCTGTATCGCCAAGGCATGACCGAGGATGACTACCGCTGGCTACGCCCCGAGCAGTTGGGCAGCCAGCTGCGGATCAGCAATGCGTTTGGCGCCATCTACAGCCCGCACACCGCAACCATCCAGCCGGCCAAGCTGGTGCGCGGCCTGGCGCGCGCGGTCGAAGCGCTGGGTGTGCCGATCTACGAAAACACCCCTGCAATCGATTGGCAGCCCGGCGAAGTGCGCACCCCGCTGGCGCGCATCCGCTGCCAGTGGATGGTGCCCGCTGTTGAAGGCTATGCGGCCAGCCTGCCGCCGCTGGGCAAGCACCAGTTGCCTGTGCAGAGCTTGCTGGTGGCCACCGAACCGCTGCCGGAGGCCACCTGGGAGCAGATCGGCCTGAGCCAGGGCCAAGCCTTCAGCGAGAGCAGCAGGCAGGTCACCTACGGCCAGCGTACTGCCGATAACCGCCTGGTATTCGGCGCACGCGGTGGTTACCGTTTCGGTGGCCGCCTGCGCGAAAACTTCAACCTCCAAGCGCACGAAATCGAACTGCGCCGCTACCTGTTCAGCGAGCTGTTCCCCCAGCTCAAGCATGTGCGCATCACTCACTCCTGGGGCGGCAACCTGGGCATGGCGCGGCGCTTCCGCCCGCACATGCTCTGCGACCGCCAGCGCGGCATTGCCCTGGCCGGTGGCTACGGTGGCGAAGGCGTCGGTGCCACCAACCTGGGCGGGCGCACCCTGGCCGCGCTGATCCTTAACCAGCACAACGAACTGACGGCACAACCTTGGGTACTGGACAACCGCCCGGTTTCGAGCCTGGCCAGCTGGCCGCCCGAGCCCTGCCGCTGGCTGGGCTACAACGCGATCATCCAAAGCTTCGTCCACGAGGACCGCACCCTCGCCAACCCCGCCAGCGCGCCGTGGAGGCGGCGCCTGGCCAGCTCGCTTGCGGACTTCATGGAAGGCTTCATGCACTGACTTCCCTTATCAACTGCACAGGATCCACCGGTCATGAGCATCACCCAGTTCAAGAACACCGACAGCGCTGTGCTCGACAGCTCCAACCCGGTCGCGGTGCCACTTGGCGACCCCGTGGCTGTAACGTCTGTCACCTGCGTGGAGCGCAGTGATGGCGTCGAGACCGGCATCTGGGAGTGCACCCCCGGGCGCTGGCGGCGGCAGATCGTGCAACAGGAGTTCTGCCATTTCATCAAGGGCCGCTGCACCTTCACCCCTGACGGTGGCGAACCCCTGGTCATAGAAGCCGGAGACGCATTGATGCTACCGGCCAACAGCACAGGCACCTGGGACATCCAGGAGACCGTGCGCAAGACCTACGTACTTATCTTCTGATCCGCTGATCGCCTGCCTTCGATAACAACAGACAAAGCAAGGTAAACCCGACATGCGCACGCTCCTTCTCGCTCCTCTGATGCTGGCCGCCAGTGTGGCCAGCGCCGCCGAAACGGTGAAAATCTACAACTGGTCCAGCTACGTCGCCCCCGACACGCTGAAGAACTTCCAGCAAGCCAGTGGCATCGTGCCCACCTACGATGTGTACGACAGCAACGAAACCCTCGACGGCAAGCTGATGACCGGCAACTCCGGCTACGATGTGGTGTTCCCCTCCAACCACTTCATGGCACGGCAGATCCAGGGCAAGGCCCTGAAGAAGCTGGACAAGTCGCAGCTGCCCAACTGGCAAAACCTCAACCCGGTGCTGCTCAAGGCACTGGAGGTAAACGACCCCGGCAACCAGTACGGCTTCCCGTACCTGTGGGGCAGTACCGGCATTGGCTACAACATCGACAAGGTCAAGGCGGTGCTCGGCGACAACGCGCCGGTGGATTCGTGGGACCTGATCTTCAAGCCCGAGTACATGAGCAAGCTGAAAAGCTGTGGCGTCGCCGTGCTGGACAACGGCCCCGAACTGCTGCCGATTGCCCTGCACTACCTGGGCCTGCCGCACCACAGCCAGAACCCGGCGGACTACGAAAAGGCCAAGGCCCTGCTGATGCAGGTGCGGCCGTACATCAGCTACTTCCATTCGTCCAAGTACACCGGCGACCTGGCCAATGGCGATATCTGTGTGGTGGTGGGCTTCTCGGGGGATGTGCTGCAAGCGAAAAACCGTGCCGAAGAAGCGAACAACGGGGTGAAGGTGGGCTACTCGATACCCAAGGAAGGCGCGCCCATGTGGTTTGACATGGTGGCCATGCCGGCCGATGCGCCGGACGAAAAAGCCGGGTATGCCTACATGAACTATCTGCTGCAACCAGAGGTGATGGCCAACATCAGCAACCATGTGCAGTACGCCAACGGTAACCTGAAGGCGGACGGGCTGGTGGAGCCGGCAATGAAGGGCAATACGATGATTTACCCGAGCGAAGACATGATGGGTAAATTGTATGCGCTGGAAGCGATGCCAGCGAAGATCGACCGCATTCGCACCCGGATCTGGACCAGTATCAAAGCCGGAAATTGAAATGGGGCCGCCTAGCGGCCCTTCGCGGGCACGCCCGCTCCCACAGGTATCCCATGACCTCCAGGTATGGTGATTCCCTGTGGGAGCGGGCGTGCCCGCGAAGGGCTGCAAAGCAGCCCCGATTTCAGGCCTTAATGGTGCTCGCGGGTCGCGCGGAACTTGACGTCCGGCCAGCGCTCTTCCATCAGCGCCAGGTTGACCCGGGTCGGCGCCAGGTAGGTCAGGTGCCCGCCACCGTCGATAGCCAGGTTTTCCATGGCCTTGGTCTGGAATTCCTCGAGCTTCTTCTTGTCGTCACAGCTGATCCAGCGCGCCGACCACACGGTGATCGGCTCGTAGGCGCATTCGACTTTGTACTCTTCCTTCAGGCGGCTGGCGACCACATCGAACTGCAGCACACCCACCGCACCGAGGATGATGTCGTTGCTGCGCTCGGGGAAGAACACCTGGGTCGCGCCTTCTTCGGCCAGCTGCTGCAGGCCCTGGCGAAGCTGCTTGGACTTGAGCGGGTCCTTCAGGCGCACGCGGCGGAACAGTTCCGGGGCAAAGTGCGGAATCCCCGTGAAGCCCAGCGCCTCACCTTCGGTGAAGGTGTCGCCAATCTGGATGGTACCGTGGTTGTGCAGGCCGATGATGTCGCCGGCAAAGGCCTCATCCAGCTGCTCGCGCTCAGAGGAGAAGAAGGTCAGCGCATCACCGATGCGCAGGTCCTTGCCGGTACGCACGTGGCGCATCTTCATGCCCTTTTCGTACTTGCCCGAACAGATGCGCATGAAGGCGATACGGTCACGGTGTTTCGGGTCCATGTTCGCCTGGATCTTGAACACGAAACCTGTGAACTTTTCTTCCACCGGCTCCACGGTACGCTCGTGGGCGACCCGGGCCAGCGGCCGCGGCGCCCAGTCGACTACGGCATCGAGCACATGGTCGACACCGAAGTTGCCCAGCGCCGTACCAAAGAACACGGGCGTCAGTTGGCCGTTGATGAATTCGTCCTGGTCGAACTCATGGCATGCACCCTGTACCAGCTCAAGCTGCTCGAGGAAGCGATCATATTCGTCACCCAGGTGCGCGCGGGCTTCATCGGAGTCGAGCTTCTCGATGATCTTCACCTCGGTACGCTCATGGCCGTGGCCAGGGGTGTAGACAATGATGTAGTCACCGCGCAGGTGGTACACGCCCTTGAAGTCGCGGTAGCAACCAATCGGCCAGGTGATCGGCGCAGCCTTGATCTTCAGAACGGCTTCGATCTCGTCGAGCAGTTCGATCGGGTCGCGGATGTCACGGTCGAGTTTGTTGATAAAGCTGACAATGGGCGTATCACGCAGGCGGCAGACGTCCATCAGGGCGATGGTACGCGGCTCTACACCTTTACCGCCGTCGAGCACCATCAGCGCCGAGTCCACCGCGGTCAGGGTGCGGTAGGTGTCTTCCGAGAAGTCTTCGTGGCCGGGGGTGTCGAGCAGGTTGATCATGTGCTCGCGGTACGGGAACTGCATCACCGAGGTGGTAATCGAGATGCCGCGCTGCTTCTCCATTTCCATCCAGTCGGAAGTGGCGTGGCGGTCGGACTTGCGCGACTTCACGGTACCGGCGACGGCAATGGCCTTACCCATCAGCAGCAGCTTCTCGGTGATGGTGGTCTTACCGGCGTCGGGGTGGGAAATGATTGCGAAAGTGCGGCGCTTCGCGACTTCGGCGGCCTGGTTGGTCATGGGAAATCGCCTGACTGGGGGATTCAAAAAGGGGCGATATCATACCTGAAGTTGGGCTGGGACCAAAATCTGCTGAATCAGCGGCAGTTGCGCCGGCGTCTCGCGGGTGAACCCGCTCCCACAATGACCTGCGCTGTTTTCAAGCCTTGCGCAGTACCTGTGGGAGCGGGCTTGCCGGCGACAGGGCCAGCCCAATGGCAAAAAAAACATCTGACAATCGCTTTATCGCGACAAATGGCCAAAGCGCAGTTATTTCAACGCCTGCAGCGCATTAAGCTGCTGTTTTTTCTCGCCAAAATTCCTGACACCCAGTGATTAACGCTGGCCAAATGCCGCCTCAAATGGGAACCTTTACGCCCACGGAGACGTCCATTCCCCTGCAACCCGCTTCGGTTGGGGACTGGTTTCATCAGCATTTTCGGGCCCGACGGGGTTCGGCTCATGGCCTGATCGCAGCCTTCGGCGTGCGTCACGCTGCTACTCGCGAACACACCAACCGCCGCCAGGACTGGCCGGCAAAAAAGAAGTGTGCTCGCCGACAACACAAGGAGTCCGCCTGTGGCTAAACGCTACGGTAAAGGGCTGTTGGGATGCGCCACCGTGCTCGTCATCCTGGCCCTGCTGGTCCACTGGATCGGCATCGACACGATCGCGCGTTACCGCGACGATCTTGGGTTCTACCTGCAAGCGCACCTGGTTCTGGTGCTGGCTTCGATGGCGGCGGCGCTGGCCGTGGGCATCCCGGCTGGCATTGCCCTCAGTCGACCGCACCGGGTCGACAAAGCCGAACGCTTCATGCAGTTTTTCAACGTTGGCAACACCATCCCTCCCCTGGCCGTTCTGGCCATCGCGCTCAGTATCCTGGGCATAGGCGCCGGGCCTGCGATCTTCGCGCTGTTCCTCGCCTCCCTCCTGCCCATCGTGCGCAACACCTACGAGGGCCTGAAAAACGTCCCCGCCTCGCTCAAGGAAGCCGCCACCGGCATCGGCATGACCCCGCGCCAGCAACTCTGGCAGGTGGAGCTACCGAATGCCGTGCCGATCATCGTCGGGGGTGTACGTGTGGCCCTGGCATTGAACGTGGGCACCGCGCCACTGGCATTCCTGATCGGCGCCAACAGCCTGGGCAGCCTGATCTTCCCCGGCATCGCCCTGAACAACCAGCCACAGCTGCTGCTGGGTGCCGCCTGCACCGCACTGCTGGCGCTGGTACTGGACGCGGCGGTGAGTTTCTCCAGCAAGCGCTGGCTGGAACGTGGCCTGGCCCAACAAGGATAGGGAACCTATGAACAAGAGAATCGCCTTGCTGCTGGGCGCGGCCCTGCTGTTCGCAGGATTTGCCCAGGCAGCGGAAAAACCGCTGGTGCGCATCGGCGCGCGGGTGTTCACCGAGCAGACTGTGCTCGCCGAAATCACTGCGCAATACCTGCGCGCCAATGGCTTTGACGTGCGCGTCACCACCGGCCTTGGCAGTAACATCGCGCGCCAGGCCCAGGAAACCGGTCAGCTTGATCTGATGTGGGAATACACCGGTGTTTCGCTGGTGTCTTACAACCACATCGACGAGCGCATGCCCAGTGCCGAAGCCACCTTCGCCAGGGTCAAAGAGCTGGATGCAAAGAAGGACCTGATCTGGCTGACCCCGTCGAAGTTCAGCAACACCTACGCACTGGGCCTGCCCAAGCAAGTGGCCGAGGCCTACCCGCAGGTCAACACCATCAGCGACCTCAACCAGGTACTGCGTGACGAAAGCCCGCGCAACCACCTGGTGGCGCTGGACACCGAGTTCGCCAACCGCCCCGACGGCCTGGTTGGCCTGCGCGAGATGTACGGCTTGCCGCTGGACCGGCGCAACATCCGCCAGATGGACGGTGGCCTGGTGTACACCGCCATGCGCAACAACCAGGTGTTCGCCGGTTTGGTGTACACCACCGATGGCCGCCTGAGTGCGTTCAACCTCAAGCTGCTGGAAGACGACAAGCACTACTTCCCCGACTACACCGCCGCGCCTGTGGTGCGCAAAGCCGTGCTCGACGCCAACCCGCAACTGGCCGCCCTGCTCAAGCCACTGGCCGAGCAACTGGACGACGAAACCATGCGCCAGCTCAACGCCAAGGTTGACGTCCAGCACCAGAACCCGAGCACCGTGGCCGCCACCTTCCTGCGCGAGCACCCACTGAACAGCGAGGGCCAGCCATGAACCTGATCGATACCTTCAGCCACCTGGACTGGGCCCAGGTGCTGCAACTGACCTGGCAGCACATCATGCTGGTGGGCGTTGCAGTGAGCCTGGCCATCCTCGTCGGCGTACCGTTGGGCATCTTGATGACCCGCTTCCCGGCTGTTGCCGGGCCGCTGCAAGCCAGCGCCACGGTGCTGCTTACCATCCCGTCGATTGCCCTGTTCGGCCTGCTGCTGCCGTTCTACTCCAAGTTCGGCCAAGGCCTGGGTCCACTACCCGCGATCACTGCAGTGTTCCTGTACTCGCTGCTGCCGATCATGCGAAATACCTACCTGGCCCTGACCAATGTCGAGCCCGGTATCCGGGAAGCCGCACGCGGCATTGGCATGACCTTCGGCCAACGCCTGCGCATGGTCGAGCTGCCTATCGCGGTACCGGTAATCCTCGCCGGTGTACGCACTGCCGTAGTCATGAACATCGGCGTCATGACCATTGCCGCCACCATCGGCGCCGGCGGCCTGGGCGTACTCATTCTTACCTCCATCAGCCGCAGCGACATGTCGATGCTGCTGGTCGGCGCCGTACTGGTCAGCCTGCTGGCGATCATCGCCGACCTGCTGCTGCAAACCCTGCAACGTGCCCTGACTCCAGAAGGACTGCGCTCATGATCGAACTGAAGAACCTCAGCAAAACCTTCAACGTCAACGGCAAGGAAGTCAAAGCCGTCGACTCGGTGAACCTCACCGTCAATGAAGGCGAAATCTGCGTGTTCCTCGGCCCCTCGGGCTGCGGCAAGAGCACCACGCTGAAAATGATCAACCGCCTGATCACCCCTACCTCCGGCCAGGTGTTCATCAACGGCGAAGACACTACCGGGCTGGACGAGGTCACCCTGCGCCGCCGCATTGGTTACGTGATCCAGCAGATTGGCCTGTTCCCCAATATGACCATCGAGGAGAACATCACCGTGGTCCCGCGCCTGCTCGGCTGGGACAAGCAAAAGTGCCACGAGCGGGCGCGTGAGCTGATGCACATGATCAAGCTCGAACCCAAGCAGTACCTGCAGCGCTACCCGCGCGAGCTGTCCGGTGGCCAGCAGCAGCGGATCGGCGTGATCCGTGCCTTGGCGGCCGAAGCACCGGTATTGCTGATGGACGAGCCGTTCGGCGCGGTCGACCCGATCAACCGCGAAATGATCCAGAACGAGTTCTTCGAGATGCAGCGGGCGCTGAACAAGACCGTGATCATGGTCAGCCACGACATTGACGAGGCCATCAAGCTGGGCGACAAGATTGCCATCTTCCGTGCCGGCAAACTGTTGCAGCTGGACCACCCCGACACCCTGCTGGCGCACCCGGCGGACGACTTCGTGAGCAACTTCGTTGGCCAGGACAGCACCCTCAAACGCCTGCTGCTGGTACGCGCCGAGGATGCAGCGGACAACGCGCCGTCGGTGAGCCCGGAAACGCCCGTGAGCGATGCGCTCGAGCTGCTGGATGAGCACGACCGCCGCTATGTCGTGGTGACCGATGCACAGAACAAGGCACTGGGCTATGTGCGCCGACGTGACATGCACCGCCAGCAAGGGACGTGTGGCGACTTCCTGCGTTCGTTCAATGCCACGGCGTCGCACGATGAACATTTGCGCATCCTGCTGTCGCGCATGTACGAGTTCAACCGGGCGTGGTTGCCGGTGCTGGATGCCGAGCAGGTGTTTTTGGGCGAGGTGACGCAGGAGTCGATTGCGGCGTACCTGAGTTCGGGCAGATCGCGCGGGGCCAAGACCAGCATCGTCTCGCCAGCCGAAGCGGTGGTTTCGTAGAAAGCCGGGGGGCGCTTCGCGCCCCATTCGCGGGACAAGCCCGCTCCCACAGGTACGGCGCAAGCCTTGAGACTGACACTGTACCTGTGGGAGCGGGCTTGTCCCGCGAATGGGGCGCAACGCGGCCCCAGCAATCTCCAGTCAGAACCCTACGCTGGCCTGCACATAAAAGGTCCGCGGCTCACCTACATAGAGGCCGGCGTTGTTGTCGCTGGAGCGGGTGAAATACTGCTTGTCGAACAGGTTCTTCACCCCCGCCGCCAGCTTCAGGTTGGACATCTCTGGCCCGAACTCATACCCGCCACGGGCATGCCAGGTCACGTAACCCGGGATATCACCATACTGCCCATCCGCACTCGGCTCGGTGATGTAGTCGCCGTTGAAGCTGCCATCGGCATTGATCCCGGTCCCCGGTGCGCGCTGCCTGGATTGGGCATAGGCGTCCAGGTTCCAGGTCCAGCGGTTAACCGCGTAACGCACGCCGGCGGTGGCCACCTGACGTGAATAGAACGGTAGGTCACGGCCCTTGAAGCCCGGGATTTCACCTTCATACGTGGCCCGGGTAAAGGTGTAACCACCATTCACCGAAAGCCCTTCCAGGCGCGGGTCCAGCCCAGCCAGGTCATAACGCACCGAAGCCTCGATACCCTGGTGCTTGGTCGCCCCGAGGTTGGTCCAGCCTACGTCGTTGCTGATGTACTGCAGTTCGTCATCAAAGTCGATGTAGAACGCGGTCAGTTCACCCGCGAAACCGCCATTTTCATAACGCGTGCCGATTTCGTAGGTCTTGGCCTTTTCCGGCTCCAGGCCATTGGCCGTGCTGTTGCCAGTACCGCCTTGGCCCAGCTGGAAGTACTGCAAACTCCCGAACGAGGTTTCGTAGTTGGCGAACACTTTCCACGCGTCGGAGATGTGGTACATCACGCTCAGGGCCGGCAGTGGCTCGTTACTGGTGATGCTGCGCTTCTTCTCCGCCACCGGGCGGTTGTTGGCATCCAGCACCGGGCGGTCGCGCCAGTCAGTATTGATGTGCTCGAAGCGGATGCCCGGCGTGATGGTCCAGTTGCCCACATCGATCTTGTCGTCGATGTAGTACGCGCTGGCCTCCGTGCCGCCGCTGCGGTCCTGGAACACATGGCCGTCAGAGGTCGGAGTCACGGTCGGCACGTTGTCGATCAGCGCCAGGCGGGTCGACTGTTCGCGCATCGCTTCCTTCAGGTAGCGATAGCCCACGCTGACTTCCTGAGTGGTGGGGCCGGCAAAGAAGATGCGCGACACCCGTGGCTCGATGGCGAAGGTGTGGTAGTTGCGCGGGTAAGAGGACAGGGTCTTCATGTCACGCGAGGCGATGGCGCTGCCGCGGAAGCTGTCGGTGTAATACGTCAGTACTTCGAACTGGGTGGCATCGTCGAGCTGGCGTTGCCACTTGAACGACACATCCTTGCGCCTGCCGGCGAAGTAGTCGTAGTCGCGCAGCGACTGATAAGGGTTGCTGTCGTACTGCGCCTGGGTCAGGCCGCCGGGCATGTCGGCACGGCCATCGTAATAATGGAAGTTGAGCCAGAACTCATCGACATCGGTGGGCGCCCAGTGGGTCTTGAGGATGACGTCGTCGATGTCGTTGCCATTATTGCTTTCACGGTAACCGTTGCCGTTCACCCCGGTGTACAGCAGCGCCACGCCCATGCCGTTGTCCGCCGTGCCGCCGACGAAGGCCGACTCGGTGTGCTTCCAGCCGCCGTGTTGGGAGGTTTCAAGGGTGGTGGACAGTTCCGCCGAGGCCTTTTCCGGAATCGCCCGGGTGACGAAATTGATCACCCCACCCACGTTCTGCGGGCCATAGCGCACCGAACCGGCACCACGCACCACATCGATGCTGTCCAGGTTGCCTGAGGAAATCGGCGCCATCGACAGCTGTGGCTGGCCATACGGCGCGAAGGCGGCCGGGATGCCGTCGATCAATACGGTGGAGCGTGGCGACAGGCGCGAGGTGAGGCCGCGTACGCCCACGTTCAGCGACAGGTCGCTGCCGCCGGTACCGTTGGAGTCCTGCACCTGTACACCCGGGATGCCACGCAGTACGTCGCGCACGCTCATCGCGCCCTGCTCAACCATTGCCTCGCGGCGCACCACGGTGCGGGCACCGGGGTGGTTCTGCACCACGCTTTGCTGGGCATCGCCCAACCAGTCACCGACCACCTTGATGTCGGTGGGCGCCAGCTCCAGGCTGCCGCTGCCCAGGTCGAGGGCCGTCGGCAGCGGCTTTACCACCACGGTGTCCTGGGACATCTCGAAGGTCAGCCCGCTGCCTTGCAGCAACTGTTGCAACGCCTGCACCGGCGCCAGGTTGCCGGACACCGCCGGGGCCTGTTTGCCCGCCACCAGCTCGGGGCTGAAGAACAGCTGCAGGTTGGTTTGCTGGCCGAGCTGGTTCAGTGCCGAACCCAGCGGTTGGGCCTGGATCTGGAGGGTTTTGCCCGCCTCTGCGGCCTGGCTGTTGACGGTCACGGCGCTGACCGCCAAGGCCAGCGACAGGGCGCGCAAGCGTAATAAAGGCTTGTTGTTGTTCACGTCGTCGAAACTTCCTGAATGCGGAATAAACGCCAACTGCATGCAAATGGAAATGCTTGGCAGTTGCAGCTGGCGAGGAAGACGAACGAGCGAAAAAAAACCTGAATCTATTTCGCGATTATTTCGCGGGAGCCATCTTCATGGGCCTTGATGGCCACCGGCAGGATGCTCGGCAAGGCCCGCAACAGTGCGTCGGTGTCGTCGGTGCTGAAGGTACTCGAAAGGCGCATCTGGGCGACTTTACCGGGGGCAACGCGCAACGGCTGGCTACGGTAGCGCGATGCTTCGGCCACCACTTCGGCGAGGGTGGCGTTGTCGAACACCAGCTTGCCCTGGCGCCACGCTGTGACGGCAGCCGTATTGACTGCGTAGGGGGCGGTCACCGCGCCTTGTGCATCTATGTGCGAACCCTGGCCAGCCGCAAGCTGCGCCAGGGCGGCGCCCTTGCCCTGCACACGCACCGAACCCTGCTCTACCGCGACACGGGTACTGGCCGGGTCCAGACGCACATCAAAGCGGGTACCGGTCACGGTCACACGGCCTTGAGCTGTGTCCACCACAAACGGCCTGGCACTGTCGTGGGCGACGCTGAACATCACCTCGCCGGCATTCAGGCGGATATGCCGCTGGCCAGCGCTGAACTCGACCTGCAACTGTGTACTGCCATTGAGCTCCAGTTGCGAGCCATCCGGCAATTCGACCTGGCGGCGCTCATTGAAGGCAGTCTGCACGCTGGCTTGGTGATTCAGTTGTTGATAGTGCCAGCCGCCCCAGCCCAGCCCCAGTGCCAACACCGCCACACTGGCGGCCAGGGCCTGACGCATGAAGCGCCGACGTGGCAACTGCTGCACCCGGTCCGGTTGGCACAACGCTTCAAGGCGTTGGCGTGGAATGAAGTTGGCGGCCTGCCACACACGGCTGAGGTGCTGGTACTCCTGACGGTGGCGCTCGTCGCTGGCCAACCAGGCGCGCAACTGTTTTTGCAGCCCGGCATCCCGAGGCGCATCCTGCACGCGGGCAAACCATGCGGCCGCCTGCTCGCGGACGGTATCAGTACCGTGCTGTTTCATCGAAAAGGTCTCCTGACGCTTCATGCCGACACATCCAGGTGCTCACGCAAATGCCGGAGCGTGCGGATCATATACTTTTCGACCATGTTCTTGCTCAACCCCATGCGCTCGGCGATCTCGGCCTGGGTCAGGCCCTCGAGCTTCTGCCAGATGAACACCTGGCGGCAGTTCAGCGGTAACTCGGCCAGCGCCCGCTCGACGCTGTCGGCCAGTTCCAGCGCATGCACATAGGCCTCCGGGTCATCGCTGCCGGTGGTGCCATTGTCGATGGCTTCCAGCGCCAGCGCCTGGCGGCGGTCTTCGCGGCGCAAGCCATCTACGGCCAGGTTGCGTGCGGTCTGGTGCAGGTAGGCGCGCGGCTGCTCGACCTGCTCGCGCGGGTTTTCCAATACCCGGACAAAGGCATCGTGGGCGAGGTCCTCGGCCTGCTGACGACTGCGCAGTTTGCGCGTCCAGGTGCCGATCAGCTCATGATAATGATCGAGGAAGCCTTTGTGTCCGGACACGGTCTGGGTCATCAGGGAGGCGGATAAGGGTGCGAATAGTAATGTTTCGCATCAAAACCAGCAAATCCGCCAGTCGGTAACAAAAAATTTATGGAGGATTTCCTGTACGTGGGTACCAGGAAAATGTGGCCATAAATATGAACACCTGAGGCCCATTGGCAGGTGAACCCGCGCCTGCAGGCATTCCACAATCCCTATGGAAGCGGCTTCACCCGCCAAAGCGCCAATACGGTGTATTCCACAATATTTAACGCTTGAAACATCGCAGGGAACATCAGCCGGTCACACGAGTCGGTTATTCACATGGCTGGTCGTCGAGCCAGGTCGATCACGCCCGGATTGCCTGTTGATTCTGCATTCTTCACGCCCTAAAGTGCGCGCCGAACGTCCATGCTGGAAACGATCCATCCGGCTCAAGTACTGAGTAGGCGAACCAAAGTGGGGATACGGAGGACGTTCAGTTTGCAGCCACTTAAATTTTCAGTTTGCCCATGGAGTCCCTGAGCATGTCGATCCAGGTCGAAGATTATTTCGCGCGTGACACCTTCCAGAAAATGAAGGCGTTCGCCGACAAGCAGGAAACCCCGTTCGTACTCATCGATACCCAGATGATCAGCCAGGCCTATGACGACCTGCGTGCGGGCTTCGAGTTCGCCAAGGTCTACTACGCCGTCAAGGCCAACCCTGCCGTCGAAATCATCGACCTGCTCAAAGAGAAAGGTTCGAGCTTCGACATCGCCTCGATCTACGAGCTGGACAAGGTGATGGACCGCGGCGTCAGCGCTGACCGCATCAGCTACGGCAACACCATCAAGAAGTCCAAGGACATCCGCTACTTCTACGAGAAGGGCGTGCGCCTGTACGCCACCGACTCGGAAGCCGACCTGCGCAATATTGCCAAGGCCGCACCGGGTTCGAAAGTGTACGTGCGTATCCTGACTGAAGGCTCCACCACTGCCGACTGGCCACTGTCCCGTAAATTCGGCTGCCAGACCGACATGGCCATGGACCTGCTGATCCTCGCGCGTGACCTGGGCCTGGTGCCTTACGGCATCTCCTTCCACGTGGGCTCGCAGCAGCGCGACATCAGCGTGTGGGACGCCGCCATCGCCAAGGTCAAAGTGATCTTCGAGCGCCTGAAGGAAGAAGACGGCATCGAGCTGAAGCTGATCAACATGGGTGGCGGCTTCCCGGCCAACTACATCACCCGTACCAACAGCCTGGAAACCTACGCCGAAGAAATCATCCGCTTCCTCAAGGAAGACTTTGGTGACGAGCTGCCGGAAATCATCCTGGAGCCAGGCCGTTCGCTGATTGCCAACGCCGGTATCCTGGTCAGCGAAGTGGTGCTGGTGGCGCGCAAATCGCGCACTGCCGTCGAGCGCTGGATCTACACCGACGTGGGCAAGTTTTCTGGCCTGATCGAAACCATGGACGAAGCCATCAAGTTCCCGATCTGGACCGAAAAGAAAGGCGAAGCCGAAGAAGTCGTCATCGCCGGCCCGACCTGCGACAGTGCCGACATCATGTACGAAAACTACAAATACGGCCTGCCGCTGAACCTGGCCATCGGTGACCGCCTGTACTGGCTGTCGACCGGTGCCTACACCACCAGCTACAGCGCGGTGGAATTCAACGGCTTCCCGCCGCTGAAGGCTTACTACCTGTAATGCACAACGGGGCCGCAAGGCCCCGTTCTATCCGCAGCGATACCCCGTACATCACAGAGGCTTGTAATCGGCCAACGTAAAGTGCACCTCATCGCTCGTGACACTATGAGTGCTCAGATAGGCAATGAGGCTGAGCCCCGGGCCGTGGGTTTTGATCTTCACGGTATACCCCAGGCGATCTCGCAAAATGAATGCGGGACGAGCGTTCTCCCCTTCCCCATGCACACCAATCTCCTCGATCTTCCAGAACACATCGTCGGACACTGATCGGTAGAAACCAAGAAATCGATTGAGACTGGAATCCATTTGCCGCCCGAAGTAGTGCGAGCCCTCTGTAACGCAGGTAACCCGATAATGCCGACGGTTATCCCGTCGCTCGATGAAATCGAAGCGCAGCGTCACCGGCGTCGTATTTACTGTATCGAAGGATTCAGGCAGGCACAGCCAGCCAGAATCGGCCATGTCCATGAACGCACTCTCGATGATCATTACGGGCTTGATCGACGTGCCCCAATTAAGACAGTCCAGCTGGGCTGTAAAAGAAGTGTCCAAGTTTATTGCTGTCATACCATTCATCCCCCCGCCCGCACTACGTTTTGATTGAGGGCGAGGAGATTATCGAAGCGCAGGCATGTCTCTAAGCTGTGGACGTTTCCTCGGCAACTCGTTGCTGCAGTTCTTCGGCATAGGCTTGCACATAGGCTGCCATCGGTGCCCCGCCAGTCTGCAGTGTGGCCAGTGCGCTCTTGAGGAAGTTCACATTGCCCTCCTTTCGTGCACGCGCCAGCCAAGGCTCGGCCTCAGCAGCCTGCCCTCGCTCGAGCAGCACCGTCGCGAGGCTGAACATCCCACGAAAGTCTCCCGCCTGCGCCGAGCGCCGATACCAGCGCACGGCCCGCGCGGGGCCCGCCGCTGTGGCAATGCCGAGCTCAAGATAGCGCCCGTACAGGTTCATCGACTTGGCATGGCCCATCTGCGCGGCCTTCTCGTAACAGAGCAGGGCCTGGGCCTGGTTGGCCGGCACCCCACGCCCCGTGGCCAACAGGTTGCCTAAGTTGTAAAGGCCCCAGTCCAGACCGACATCGGCCGCGCGCGCATAGTGAATGGCTGCCTGGGCCACATCCTGATCGCCACCCCAACCATGTTCCAGGCACCGGCCAAGCATGTTGTGCGCCATGGCACTGCCGCCCTGGGCGGCGATACCGAACCAGCGCCGCGCCACGGCCTCATCCGCCTCGATGCCACGCCCGTCGAGCAGGATCTGCCCGAGCAGCAACTGCGCCTCGACCACGCCCTGCCCGGCGGCCGCCAGGATCGCCTGGGCGGCTTGGCCGGGGCTGTGTTCGAGCATGGCCTTGAGGCCGGCGACATCCACCGCTTCTTCACGCCACAATTGGTAAGACACGGCTCAGACCTCGGCCCAGCGGCGTAGCAGGTTGTGATAGGTGCCGGTCAGTTGTAGCAACGAAGGGTGCTCCGGTACATCGGCAGTCAGTTGCTGTATGGCATTGTCCATCTCGAACAACAGCGCCCGCTGGCTGTCCTCGCGCACCAGGCTTTGAGTCCAGAAGAACGCTGCATAACGCTGGCCCCGGGTCACCGGGTTGACCTTGTGCAGGCTGGTGCCGGGGTACAGCACCAGGTCACCGGCAGCCAGTTTGACCTGCTGCACGCCATAGGTGTCCTGGATCACCAGCTCACCACCGTCGTAGCTGTCCGGGTCGCTGAGGAACAGCGTGGAAGACAGGTCGGTGCGTACCCGCTCCGGGCTGCCCTTGGGCTGACGCAGGGCGTTATCGATATGAAAGCCGAAATTGCCACCCTCGCGGTAGCAGTTGATCAACGGCGGAAACACCTTGTGCGGCAGGGCCGCCGACATGAAGCGCGGGGTGTTCCACAGGCGGTCGATCAGCGCAGTGCCGATTTCCTTGGCCAACGGGTGCCCTTCCGGCAACTGCAGGTTGTGTTTGGCCTTGGCCGACTGGTAACCGGCAGTCACCTTGCCATCGGCCCAGTCGGCCTGCTCCAGCGCCTCGCGGATACGGGCCAGTTCGTCAGCGTCAAACAGGCCTGGGATGTGAAGCAGCATGGCGGCAGCACCGTTAGGAAATGTAAAGGCGCCAATGATATTGATTCCCTTTTGCGCTACACAAGCCCTTTCGCCGCTTAAGACGTTTCAGCTTGATGAAACCGTAAAGGCTAATTGTAAAGATTGTAAATTCTTCACGAATGGTAACGAATCTCAATTGTGAGTCACAATTGCTTACATTAAGATCCGCCGCCTCAACACCTTGGGGAAGGTCCTTAGCAATGCGCCAGTACGTACCATCTGCAGTGAGTTCGCCACGCCTGATCGTATCCGCCATCGGCGTCGCGCTTAGCGCCTCGTCGGTGTATGCCGCCGACCCGGCCGCCAGCAGTGCCATCACCCTCGATGCCACCAGCGTCAACGGCAAGGCTGAACAAGCCAGCACCGATTACAAGGTCGAAAAAGCCGCTTCGCAGAAGTACACCGCGCCGCTGGTGGACACCCCGCGCTCGGTTACCGTGATCCCGCAGCAAGTGATCAAGGACACCAATGCCCTGACCCTGCAGGACGCCCTGCGTACCGTGCCAGGCATCACGTTTGGCGCCGGTGAAGGGGGTAACCCGCAAGGCGATCGCCCGTTCATCCGTGGCTTCGACGCTCAGGGCGATACGTACCTGGACGGCGTGCGTGACACTGGCGCGCAAACCCGCGAAATCTTCGCCATCGAGTCGGTGGAAGTGGCCAAGGGCCCGAACTCGGCCATCGGTGGCCGTGGCGCCGCCGGCGGTACCATCAACCTGGTCAGCAAGCGCGCGCACCTGGGCAACTCGCTGGACGGTGCCTGGACCTGGGGCAGCGACCAGACCCAGCGCTACACCTTCGATGGCAACTACCAGTTCAGCGATACCGTTGCCGGCCGCCTGAACCTGATGACCCACGAAAGCAACGTTGCCGGCCGCGACAAGGTCAATTACGACCGCTGGGGTATCGCCCCGTCGCTGGCCTTCGGCCTGGGCACGCCGACCCGCGTCAACCTCGACTACTACCACCTGGAGAGCGATGACCTGCCGGATTCGGGCATTCCGTACACCATCCCGACCAACGGCAGCGCCGGGCGCACCTCGGCCCACCCGAGCAAGCCGAATGACGGCGGCGACAGCGACAATTTCTACGGCCTGACCGGTCGCGACTTCCGCAAGAGCCGTGTAGACATCGCCACCTTCGCAGTCGAGCACGACCTGACCGACTCGCTGACCATCAAGAACACCCTGCGTCACGGCAACAGCATGCAGGACTACATCCTGACCCAGCCTGACGACAGCAAGGGCAACGTCAACAACGGCAGCGTCTGGCGCCGTGCCAATACCCGCGTGGGCAACACCGCCACGACCACCAACCAGACCGACCTGTTCGGCGAGTTCTACGTCGGTGGCATGAAAAACAGCTTCTCGACCGGTATCGAACTGAGCCGCGAAGAGAGCGACCGTTCGTCCTACACCGTCGACACCGACACGGTCCCTGGCGGCGCTGCCAATACCAACTGCACCCCGGGCATGATCGGTGCCACCAGCGGCTACAACTGCACCTCGCTGAGCAACCCGAACCCGGATGACCCGTGGAACGGTGCCATTTCGCGCAACTACGCCGGCACCACCACCAACAGCAAGACCCGTGCACTGTACGTGTTCGACACCCTGGAGCTGACCCCCGAGTGGCTGGTCAACATGGGCCTGCGCTACGACCACTTCGACACCGACTACAAGACCTACAACGCTGCTGGCACCACCACCGCCAAAGGCAAGGATGTCAGCGAGTTCGTGACCGGCCAACTGGGCCTGGTGTGGAAACCGGCGGAAAACGGCAGTATCTACGTGTCCTACGCCACTTCTGCAACGCCACCAGGCTCGATGCTCGGCGAAGGTACAGAAGGCAACCCGCTGGGTGGCACCCCTGACCGTACCGGCAACCTGTTGGCCAGTGACATGGAGCCAGAGGAAACCACCAACTACGAAATCGGTACCAAATGGGACCTGCTCGACCAGCGCCTGTCGCTGACCGCCGCGCTGTTCCGCACCGAGAAGGAAAACGCCCGCGTCCAGGTGGACACCACCACCTACGAAAACGTCGGCGAAACCCGCGTACAAGGCATCGAACTGTCGGCCAGCGGCAAGATCACCGACAAGTGGCAGGTATTCGCCGGCTACACCTACATGCAGGCTCGCCAGATCGACGGCGGCCCACTGGGCAAGGCCAACGATGGCAACCAGTTGCCGAACACCCCGAACAACAGCGCCAGCCTGTGGACGACCTACTCGATCACGCCAAAGCTGACCGTGGGTGGCGGTGCGTTCTACGTGGATGACGTGTACGGCAGCGTGGCCAACACCACCATGGTTGACAGCTACGTACGCTACGACGCCATGGCCGCCTACAAGCTGACCAAGAACGTCGACTTGCAGTTGAACGTGCAGAACCTGACCAACGAGGTTTACTACGACAAGGCCTTCTCTACCCACTTCGCCAACCAGGCGGCCGGGCGGACTGCACTGCTGACCACCAGCGTGCACTTCTAAAGCAACAACCAAGGGCCCCGTTCATTGAGCGGGGCTTTTGCGTATCAAGGCATAATGCACGCCGCGCAGTCTGCGGTAGCAACACAAGGTGATCGATGTGGTGAAGAAGACGCTGTTCCAATTGCACTGGTTCTTTGGCATCACCGCTGGCCTGGTGCTGGCCCTGATGGGCATCACCGGAGCCCTGTACTCGTTCCAGGAAGAACTGCTGCGTGCGTTCAATGCCGATGTACTCAAAGTAGAAGTGCGCGCCGAAGGCGTGCTGCCTCCGGCCGAGCTGGTGCAACGGGTCGAAGCCCAGCAGCATGACAAGGTGTCGATGCTGTGGGTGGACGTGCGTGAAGGCAACGCCGCACGTATCTTCTTCACGCCAGCACCGGGCGAGCGCCGAGGCGAGCTGCGCTATGCCGACCCGTATACGGGCGAACTCAAAGGTGAAGTGGCCGGGCAAGGCTTCTTCAACCTCATGCTCAACCTGCACCGCTTCCTGGCCATGGGCGACACCGGCCGGCAGATCACCGGTGCCTGTACCCTGATGCTGGTGTTCTTCTGCCTGTCCGGCCTTTACCTGCGCTGGCCGCGCAAGGCGCTGGACTGGCGCACCTGGCTGACCTTCGACTGGGCCAAGAAAGGCCGTGCCTTCAACTGGGACCTGCACGCCGTGGCAGGCACCTGGTGCCTGCTGTTCTATCTTCTGTTCGCCCTTACCGGCCTGTTCTGGTCCTATGAGTGGTACCGCGAAGGCCTGAACAAGCTGCTGGCCGACGCCCCGGCAACCGGCCAGCAACAAAAACGCGGTGAAGGCCGTGGCCGCCACGGCCCGCAGAAAGTCGACAAGAACGCCCCGCCGCTGGTGGTCGACTATGACGCCATCTGGGCCAACCTCAAGGACGCCGCAGGCCCAGGCCTTGCCACGTACAACCTGCGCCTGCCACCGGTTGGCGGCCAGTCAGCCAACCTGTTCTACCTGCTGGACAGCGCCGACCACCCACGCGCCTTCAACACCCTGATGCTGGACCCGGCCACCGGCCAGGTAAAAAAACACGACCGCTACGCCGACAAATCCTTCAAGGCCCAACTGCTGCAGAGCGTCTACGCCCTGCACGTTGGCGAATACTTCGGCCTGCCAGGGCGCATCATCGTCACCCTCGCCAGCCTGACCATGCCGCTGTTCTTCGTCACGGGCTGGCTGCTGTACCTCGACCGCCGCCGCAAGAAGCGCCAGGTACGCGCAGCCCGTGGCAACGTTGCCAGCAGCAATGGCAGCGACGACAGCTGGTTGATCGGCTTCGCCAGCCAAAGCGGCTTTGCCGAACAACTGGCCTGGCAAAGTGCCGGCCAGTTGCAGGCAGCTGGCTTGCCAGTGCAGGTACGTGCACTGGCCGAACTGCGTGAAGACGACTTGCGCCAGGCCCGCCGTGCGCTGTTCGTGGTCAGTACTTTTGGCGACGGCGAAGCACCCGACAGCGCCCGCGCGTTCGAGCGCAAGGTGCTCGGCCAGCCTTGGGCGCTGAACAACCTCAACTACGCCCTGCTCGCCCTCGGCGACCGTCAGTACCCGCACTTCTGCGGCTTCGCCCGCCGCCTGCAGGCCTGGCTGGGAGAGCGCGGAGCCAGCAGTGCATTCAGCCCAGTGGAGGTGGACAACGCCGACCAGGCCGCCCTGCAGCAATGGCAGCAGGAACTGGCACAACTGACGGGCGCCCAGCCGGTGGCCGCCTGGCAGCCGCCAAGCTTTGGCAACTGGTCACTGGTGCGTCGCGAACTGCTCAACCCGGGCAGCCAAGGCCAGCCGGTGTACTTGCTCGGCCTGCTGGCTGAAGAGCCTGCAAGTTGGGACGCTGGCGACCTGGTGGAGATACTGCCACTCAATGGGCAACCAAGGATCGACGCGTTCCTCAAAGGCATGGCGCTGGACGCCAGTGCACGGGTACACGTGAACGGTCTGGACGAAACCCTTGCCCAAGCCCTCGCTGGCCGCCAGTTGCCGGCGCGCCGTGATCACCTGATCGGCTTGCAGCCGCAAGCGCTGGTCGACGCTCTGGTGCCAATCGGCAGCCGCGAATACTCCATCGCCTCCATCGCCAGTGATGGCGTGCTGGAGCTGATCGTACGCCAGGAGCGCCATAGCGATGGCAACCTGGGCCTGGGCTCTGGCTGGCTCACCGAATACCTGCCACTAAACGGTACGCTGAGCCTGCGCCTGCGGCGCAACAGCGGCTTCCACCTGCCGGAGGCAGCTGCACCGATGATCCTGATCGGTAACGGCACGGGCCTGGCCGGCCTGCGCAGCCTGATCCGGGCCCGGGTGAACGCTGGCGAACAGCGCAACTGGCTGCTGTTTGGCGAGCGTAATCAGGCGCATGACCTGCTGTGTGGTGACGAGCTGCAAGGGTGGCTGCAAAGCGGCGACCTGGCACGCCTGGACCTTGCGTTTTCGCGGGATCAGGCCGAGAAAGTGTATGTGCAGGATGTGTTGCTGCAGCAGGCCGAGGAGTTCAAGCGCTGGGTGGCGGATGGCGCCTGTGTGTATGTCTGCGGCAGCCTGCAAGGGATGGCTGCGGGGGTAGATGCGGCGCTCAACGGCATGCTTGGGGAGGCCGCAGTGCAGCAGTTGATCGAGGATGGGCGGTATCGGCGAGATGTTTACTGATCATTCATTGATGTAGCCGGTACTGGCCTATCGCCGGCTAGCCAGCTCCCACAGGTACAGCACCGGGCCCGAGGGCAGTGGGTTACCTGTGGGAGCTGGCTTGCCGGCGATAGGGCCGGTACAGGCTGTCAGTGTAAATCGAAGGTATCGGCATCCAGGTTGGCCGGGAATTTGGCCCGGTACGCCGCCAGTTCCGCAGCGCTCAACACGGCGGTAAACACCCCGTCTGCCTCACCGGCACTGAGCAGGCTCTCGCCCTGGAAGTCCAGCACCTGGCTGTCGCCCGAATAAGCAAAGCCCTTGCCGTCCGTGCCCACCCGGTTCACGGCCGCCACATAGCACAGGTTCTCGATGCCCCGCGCCGGCAGCAGACGATTCCAGTGCTGGCGGCGCGCCGCCGGCCAGTTGGCGGTATACAGCAGCAGGTCCGTGTCCTGAGCGTCACGGCTCCACACCGGGAAGCGCAGGTCGTAGCAAATCAGCGGGCGGATCCGCCAGCCCTTGAGCTCGAACTGCACCTGGCGTTCACCGGGGGTGTAGTGCTTGTGCTCACCGGCCATGCGGAACAGGTGGCGCTTGTCGTAGTGCAGAATTTCGCCGTCCGGCCGGGCCCACAGCAGGCGATTGCGGTGGCTGCCATCGGCGGCCTGGATGATCACGCTGCCGGTAATCACCGCGTTGTACTTCTTCGCCTGGGCCTTCAGCCACTTATAGGTCGGGCCATTTTCCGGCTCGGCCAGGCTTTCGGACTGCATCGAGAAACCCGTGGTGAACATCTCCGGCAAGATCACCAGATCCACCTCCCCGACCTGTTCCAGCAGCACCTCGAAGTGCGCATAGTTGGCCTCGCGGTCGTGCCAGGCCAGGGTCGTTTGCACCAGGGCGACTTTCAGGTTGGGCAGTGTGCTCAGATCGCGCATAGTCGTTCCGCTGCCTGACGCAGCGTCTCCTCACGTTTGGCAAAGCACAGGCGTACCAGGCGTTGCTCGGGGATGGGTTGCTGGTAGAACACCGATACCGGGATGGTCGCCACACCGTGCTCGCGGGTGAGCCACAGCGACATGTCGACATCGTTCAGGTCCGGGCGGATCTGCGAGTAATCCACCAGCTGGAAATAAGTGCCCGCCGTGCGGGTAAAGTTGAAGCGTGAGCCCTCCAGCAAGCCGCAGAACAGATCGCGCTTGGCCTGATAGAAAGCCGGCAGTTCATCGATATGCTCAGGGTGCTCGGCCATGAAGTCGGCCAGGGCGCACTGCAGCGGCGTCACGCCACAGAAGTTGACGTACTGGTGCACCTTGCGCAGCTCTGCACTCAACGCCGGGGGCGCAATCACATAGCCGGTCTTCCAGCCGGTCACGTGATAGGTCTTACCGAACGAGCTGACCACAAAGGCACGTTGATACAACTGCTCGTGGGCCAGTACGCTGGCGTGGTGGACGCCGTCGTACACCAGATGCTCGTAGACCTCATCGCTGACCAGGTAGATATCGCGGTCGGCAATCAGCATTGCCAACTGTTCAAGGTCTTCGCGGGTGATCAGGGCGCCACTGGGGTTGTGCGGCGAATTGAGGATGACCATGCGGGTGCGCGGGCTCAGGGCCTCGCTGAACTTCTGCCAGTCGATACGGAAGTCGCCGTCGCTCAGTTGCACATGCACGCAGCGACCACCGGCCAGTTCCACCGAAGGTTCGTAGCTGTCGTAGCACGGGTCGAAGACAATGACCTCGTCACCGGCATGGACCACCGCCTGGATGGCACAGAAGATCGCCTCGGTGGCACCAGGGGTGATGGTCACTTCCTGGTCGGCATCCACCTGTGCGCCATACAGCCGCGCCACCTTGGCCGCCACCTGCTGGCGCAAGGCCGGCAGGCCGGTCATTGGCGAATACTGGTTGTGCCCGGCAGCCACATGCCGGCCCACTGCATCGAGCAGGGCCTGCGGGCCGTTGAAATCAGGGAAACCCTGGGACAGGTTGAGCGCGCCAGTCTGCACGGCGAGCTGGGACATGGTGGTGAAGATGGTCGTGCCGACATTCGGCAGTTTGCTGCGGATCATGGAGCCCTCTTTCCTGGGGTGTATCCGGCACGGGGTGGAGTCCGAGCATAGCGGATCAAGCAGTCAGGAAAAAGGTTGAAACAATAGGGGGATTGCTCTGGATCAAAGGGCCTCTTCGGGGTGAACCCGCTCCCACAGGTGCTGCACAATATTCAAAATCTGTGGAGGACCTGTGGGAGCGGGCAAGCCTGCGAAGAAGCTGACGCGGAATCAGCGCTTGTCGCGGCGCTTCTTCTCGGCCTTCTTGTGATGCGACATCAAGCGGCGCTTCTTGTTGACCTGGCGGTCGGTGAGGGTGTTCTTCTTGCCCTCGAACGGGTTCTCACCGCCCTTGTACTCGATGCGGATCGGTGTGCCGACCAGTTTCAGCACGCGGCGGTAAGTGTTTTCCAGGTAACGGGAGTAGGACTTGGGGATGCTCTCGGTCTGGTTACCGTGGATCACGATCAGCGGCGGGTTGGCACCACCCAGGTGGGCATAGCGAAGCTTGATGCGGCGGCCGTTGACCAGCGGCGGCTGGTGCTCGCTGACCGCGTCTTCAAGGATCTGTGTCAGGCGGCTGGTTGGCCAGCGGGTCACAGCCGAGGTGAACGCGGCCTGCACCGACTTGTACAGGTTGCCCACGCCGGTGCCGTGCAAGGCGGAGATGAAGTGGATGTCGGCGAAGTCGACGAAGAACAGCCGGCGCTCCAGCTCGGTCTTCACGTAGGCACGCTCACCCGGCTCCATGCCATCCCACTTGTTCAGCGCAATGACGATGGCGCGGCCGGCTTCGAGGGCGAAGCCCAGCAGGTTCAGGTCATGATCAACCACCCCTTCACGGGCGTCCATGACGAAGATGACGACGTTGGCGTCCTTGATCGCCTGCAGCGTCTTGACCACCGAGAACTTCTCGACTTCCTCGTGGATCTTGCCGCGCTTGCGCACCCCGGCGGTGTCGATGAAGGTGTACTTGTCACCATCACGCTCGAACGGGATGTAGATACTGTCTCGGGTAGTACCCGGCTCATCGTAGACCACCACACGTTCTTCGCCGAGCATGCGGTTGACCAGGGTCGACTTGCCGACGTTCGGGCGGCCGATGATGGCGATCTTGATGCCATCCTTCTCGCTTGGGCCAGGAATGCGCACGGCCTCCTCGCCTTCTGCGACGTCCTGGTCGAGGGCTTCTTCCTCGGCATCACGCGGCAGGTGGCCGAGCACAGCTTCCATCAGGGCGCTGATACCACGACCTTGGGAGCCCGCCACCGGAATGGCGTTGCCCATACCCATCGGCGAGAACTCGGCGCGAGCCACGTCGGGGTCGATGTTGTCGATCTTGTTGGCGACCAGAATCGCCGACTTGTTGCGCTTGCGCAGGTGCTCGGCAATCATCTGGTCGGCGGCGGTCATACCGGCGCGGGCATCGACCAGGAACAGCACGTAGTCGGCTTCTTCAATGGCCATGAGCGACTGCTCGGCCATTTTTTCATCCATGCCCACTTCGTCACCGGTAATACCGCCGGTGTCGATCAGGATGAAGGAACGACCCTGCCAGCTGGCATCACCATACTGGCGGTCACGGGTCAGGCCTGACAGGTCACCCACGATTGCATCGCGGGTTTTGGTCAGGCGGTTGAACATGGTGGATTTGCCGACGTTCGGGCGGCCCACCAGGGCAATTACGGGAACCATCGGCTCTCCACTCTCGAATTCTTGAAAATGCAAAGGCCGCTGCAAGGCAGCGGCCGGAGTTTGGGCGGCGTGTCCTACGCCGCAGCTTGAAACCCGCCAAGGTTTCAAGCATAGCTTCAGCGGATGGTCAGTGCCTCGAGCTTGCCGCTGTTGCCGAAGACATAGATGGTGTCGCCGACCACAAGTGGGCGGGCGCGCAGGCCATCGCTGTCGATACGCTCACGACCAACGAAGCGGCCATCCACCTGGCTCAGCAGGTGCAGATAACCTTCAAAGTCACCCACAGCCACGTAGCTGCTGAACACTTCAGGAGCGGTCAACTGGCGGCGAGCCATGCTGTCGTTGCTCCACAGGGCGCTGGAAGAGCGCTCATCCACGCCTTCCACGGTACCCGAGGCTTCGCTGACGTAGACGTTACCGAAGCCCTGTGCGACACCTACATAGCTGGAAGCATCGCGCTGCCACAGCTCGCGGCCGCTTTCCAGGTCCAGGCCAGCTACACGGCCCTGGTAGGTGCTGACGTACAGGGTACCACCAGACAGCAGCAAGCCGCCGTCGATATCAACCACACGGTCCAGCTCGGAACGGCCCTTGGGGATGGCCACGCGGCTTTCCCACACCGGCACGCCGTTGTTGATGTCCACCGCGACCACCTTGCCGGTGGACAGGCCGGCGACGGCCAGGCGATTGGTGGCAATCGGTGCACCGGTGCCACGCAGGGTCAGCACGGCCGGGGAGTTCTCATAGATCCAGCGGCGGTCACCCGTGGCGGCATCCAGGCCGATCAGGCGGTCGTCCTGGGTCTGCACCACGACCACGTCACCGTTGTTGGCAGGCGGGGCCAGCACTTCGCTGGTCACGCGCGAGCGCCAACGCTCTTCACCGGTGCTGGAGTCCAGGGCGATGACTTCACCCTTGAGGGTGCCGAGCATGACCAGGCCATAGCCCACGCCAACCGCGCCGGAAACCTGCAGCTCCAAGTCCTTCTTCCACACCACATCACCGGTGATGCGGTCGAGGGCGAAGACTTCGCCGTTGACGTCGGAAGCATAGATACGGTCGTTCTCGATGGCCGGTACCAGGGTGTTGTAGGTCTCACCCTGGCCGTCACCGATCGAACGGCTCCACTGCTTCTTCAGCACCACTTCCTCGGTGAACTTGGTCAGCTCGGCCGGGGGCAGTTCCTTCTTGCTGTTGCTGCTGCAACCGGCGGCCAGTACGGCCAGGGTCAGCACTGCTGCATGTTTCCAACCGATCACTTACGCGTCCCCTTTAGCCAGGTCATCCAGCTTCAATTGCAGGCCACCGACCGCCGCCTCATCCGACAGCGCAGCCTTGGCTTTCTCGTAAGCGCTGTGCGCGTCGTCGGCGCGACCCAGCTGCACCAGCAGGTCACCCTTCAATTCTTCACGGCTGGCCAGGAAAGCCTTGTCGGCGTCGCCGTCCAGCAGCTTGAGGGCATCCTCGGCTTTGTTCTGGGCTGCCAGCACGCGAGCCAGGCGCTGGCGCGAAATCTCGCCCAGGGTCACATCGGCCGGCTTGTCCAGCACGCCTTTGAGCTCGGCAGCGGCGTCGTCGAGCTTGCCGCTCTCGACCGCGACCTTGGCTACGAACAGGCTACCGTACTGGGCGTAAGCGGTGCCGCCAAACTCGCTCTTGAGCTTGCTGGCCAGTTCCGCGACCTTGGTGGCGTCTGGCTGGCCAGTCGGCGTCAGGCTGGTTTCAATCAACGCCTGATACAGCTGCGAGGCACCTTGGGACTGGTTGTTCTGGTACTTGTGCCAGGTATTCCAGCCCAACACCACCACGCCTGCCAGCAACGCGCCAGTCAGCAGCGGCTTGCCGTTGCGGTTCCACCAGTCCTTGACCCCTGCCAGGTCATCATCATCGGTACTCGACACCCCAATACTCCTTTTCGCCTATTCGCTTGTTGAACCGCGTTACGCTTGCGCGATCGCGGTTTCCAGGTGCTCTGCCAGAGCATCCCAGGCAATGTTCTGTTGTTCACCCTGGCCACGCAGGGGCTTGAAGCCGATTTCTTGCCTGGCCAGTTCCTCGTCACCGAGGATCAGGGCGAACAGCGCCCCGCTCTTGTCGGCTTTCTTGAACTGGCTCTTGAAGCTGCCACCGCCTGCGTTCACCGCCAGGCGCAGGCCCGGCAAGCGGTCGCGCAGGGTTTCGGACAGGCGCAGGCCTGCCAGCTCGGCCTGCTCACCGAAGGCGCACAGGTAGACGTCGATCTGGCGGCTGATGGATTCCGGGACCTTGCCCAGGGTTTCCAGCAGCAGGATCAGGCGCTCGATACCCATGGCGAAACCGACGCCGGTGGTCGGCTTGCCGCCCATCTGCTCGACCAGGCCGTCATAGCGGCCGCCGGCACACACGGTACCCTGGGCGCCCAGCTTGTCGGTGACCCACTCGAATACGGTCTTGCTGTAGTAGTCCAGGCCGCGCACCAGCTTGGTATTGATCACGAACGGAATGCCGGCGGCGTCCAGGCGGGCCTTGAGGCCTTCAAAGTGCACGCGCGACGCTTCGTCCAGGTAATCTTCCAGCTTCGGCGCACCCACCAGCACCGCCTGGGTGTTCTGGTCCTTGCTGTCGAGGATACGCAGCGGGTTGCTCTTCAGGCGGCGCTGGCTGTCTTCATCCAGTTGCTCCAGGCGCGCCGAGAGGAACTCGACCAGCGCGTCACGGTAGCGCGCGCGGGCTTCGCTGGTACCCAGGCTGTTAAGCTCCAGCTTGACCGCGTCCTGGATGCCCAGCAGGCCCCAAAGGCGCCAGGTCAGCATGATCAGCTCGGCGTCGATGTCCGGACCGTCCAGGTTGAACACTTCCACGCCAATCTGGTGGAACTGGCGGTAGCGGCCCTTCTGCGGGCGCTCATGGCGGAACATCTGGCCGATGTACCACAGTTTCTGCACCTGGCCGTTGCCGGTGATGCCATGTTCCAGCACGGCACGGACGCAAGCGGCGGTGCCTTCGGGACGCAGGGTCAGCGAATCGCCGTTACGGTCTTCGAAGGTGTACATCTCTTTTTCGACGATGTCGGTCACTTCACCGATCGAGCGCTTGAACAGCTCGGTGAACTCGACGATCGGCGTGCGGATCTGGCTGTACCCGTAGGTGTCCAGCAGACCGGCCACGGTGCCTTCGAAGTAGCGCCACAGTGGCGACTGTTCTGGCAGGATGTCGTTCATGCCACGGATGGCTTGCAGCGATTTGCTCACGAAAAGTCCTTACGAATTCTGTGTGTCAGCCACGGGCGATCAGCGCCGCGTCGGCTTCGACCTTTTCGGCCGCTTTCTGACGGATGAGCCTTTCCAGCTCATCGACCAGGTTGTCATTGGTCAGTTTCTGCGCCGGCTTGCCGTCGATGTAGATCAGGTTCGGCGTGCCGCCGGTCAACCCTACATGGGCTTCCTTGGCTTCACCGGGGCCGTTGACCACACAACCGATCACCGCCACGTCCAGCGGCACCAGCAGGTCTTCCAGGCGCCCTTCCAGCTCGTTCATGGTCTTGACCACATCGAAGTTCTGCCGCGAGCAGCTCGGGCAGGCGATGAAGTTGATGCCACGCGAACGCAGGTGCAGCGACTTGAGGATGTCGTAGCCGACTTTCACTTCTTCGACCGGGTCGGCCGCCAGCGAGATACGGATGGTATCGCCGATGCCCTCGGCCAGCAGCATACCGAGGCCGACGGCGGATTTCACCGTCCCCGAACGCAGGCCACCGGCTTCGGTGATGCCCAGGTGCAGTGGCTGCACGATCTGCTTGGCCAACAGGCGGTAGGCTTCGACGGCCATGAACACGTCGGAGGCCTTGACGCTGACCTTGAAGTCCTGGAAGTTCAGGCGGTCCAGATGTTCGACATGGCGCAGGGCCGACTCGACCAGCGCCGCCGGGGTGGGTTCGCCGTACTTCTTCTGCAGATCCTTTTCCAGAGAACCGGCGTTGACACCGATACGGATGGGGATACCACGGTCGCGGGCAGCGTCGACCACGGCGCGTACACGGTCTTCGCGGCCGATATTGCCCGGGTTGATCCGCAGGCAATCGACGCCCAGTTCGGCCACGCGCAGGGCGATCTTGTAGTCGAAGTGGATGTCGGCAACCAGCGGTACGCTGACCTGTTGCTTGATCTTGCCAAACGCCTCGGCCGCGTCCATGTCCGGCACCGAAACCCGCACGATATCCACGCCGGCATCGACCAGGCGCTGGATTTGCGCCACGGTGGCGGCGACATCGTTGGTATCGGTGTTGGTCATGCTCTGCACCGCGATAGGTGCATCACCACCCACCGGCACATTGCCGACCCAGATTTTGCGGGATTCGCGACGTTTGATCGGAGATTCGCCGTGCATGACTTACTGTCCCAACTTCAGGCGAGCAGTCTCGCCACTGGTGAACGGGGCAACATCGACGGCCTGGCCGTTGTAGCTGACCTGGGCGCCCCGGGCAAAGCCCAGGCGTACCGCGAACGGCGGTTTGCCGGTCAGCTCGAGGTTGTCCCCCTTGCGCTTGACGGCGCTGAACAGCACCTTGCCGTTGCCATCGGACACCTGGGTCCAGCAATCGGCGGTGAACTGGATGGCGACCTTGGCGCTGCCTGCCGGTACTGCGGCGGGCTCGGCAGCGGCCACGGCAGCTGCAGGTGCTACAGGCGCAGCGGCGGCCGGTGCAGCTGGTGCTACCGGCGCAGGCGCTACGTTGGCTGCAGATTGCGCAGGCGCCTGCCGGGCGGGTGCGGCAGCAGCCAATTGCGCCGGGCTTGCCGGCGCCTGTTCGGCGGCAGCGGCAGGCTGCTCGGCAGTGCCCTGCTCCAGTGCCAGCGGCGCGCTCTCGGGCTGCTGCCCTGCGGTAACCGCCTGATCTTCAGGTTCGTCGAGCGGGTGAATCTGGGTGGTGCCGTCGGCACTTTCGACTTCGACGTGCTCCAGGGCGATCTTGGCCAGGTCCTTGCCACGCAGGCTGCCCTGGTCCTGCCACCAGACGAAGCCACCGCCGACCACGACCACCAACAACAGCAGGCTGACGCCGCGCAGAATATTGTGCGACAGGCGTACTGGCTCTTCGATACGCCCCAGCGAGTGCACATCGCTGCCTTTGGCGTGGGTACCGGTGTAGCGGTCGAAGGCCTCTACCAGGGTGGCCTGGTCAAGGTCCATCAATTTGGCATAGGCGCGAATATAACCACGGGCGAATGTATGACCGGGCAGCTTGTCGAAGGCGCCGGTTTCCACATGGTTCAACGAACTGACAGTGAGGTTGAGCTTGCGGGCCACCTCGGCTTGAGACCAGTCCCGTTTCTCACGGGCCAGGCGCAAAAGCTCACCGGGGTTCTGGCCAGGCGCTACTGCTACTTCGGGATGCGCGGCGTTCATCGTTGCTCCGACAGGTATTGCTGATATTCCGGCGTACCGGGATAAAGTCGTTGTAATTGCTGGCCCAGCTCGGCCAGTGTGCCCTGCTCGTCGAACACCCTGGCAAGGCGGCTACCCAGCAGCAGGCTACGGGCATCGTGGTCGCTCAACTGGCTGAAACGATCGTAGTAGTCCCGGGCCGGCACATAATGCCTGTTTTCGTAGGACAACTCAGCCATTTCCAGCAACGCTTTTGGTTGCCGCTGGTTGAGTTGCAACGCTTTGAGCAGATACGCGTGCGCCTGGTCGCGGCGTTCGAGCTTCAGGGCAGTCAGGCCCAGGTTCTCGTACACGCGTGAGCGCTCAGGATACAGGGTATCGCTACTGGCGAGGCGAAACATCTGCTGGGCCTCGGCAAATCGCCCCTGAGCATAAAGGAAACTGCCGTAATTGTTGCGAATTCGCGTATCGCCAGTGCGGGCCAGCAAGGCCTTGTGAAAGTGCGCTTCGGCCAACACCGGCTCACCTTCGGCCTGGAACACCATCGCCAGGGCGGCGTGCGCGTCGGCATCACGGCTGTCGAGGGCCAGGGCCTTGCCCAGCGGCGCCTTGGCCTGCCCGGTCAAACCCTGTTGCAAATAACCCAGACCTAGCTGCACATAAGCCCGCCCCGCTTCCACCCTGCCCTGGCGGCTGGCCAAGGGGTCGCCCGCGCCGCCCGACACGCAGCCGGCCAGCAGCGAAAGCGCAAGGATCGACAGCGCAGCGCGCAGGCTCATGGGCAAGGTCCCGGTCAGTGGCTGGCGGCGCTGTCTTGCAGCTCGACGTCCGCGGAAAGCTGGCGTACGGCGATGTAGCGCTCACTGCGACGGGTACGGTCGTTGACCTGGCCGACCAGCTGGCCACAGGCGGCATCGATGTCCTCACCACGGGTGGTGCGGGTGGTGACGTTGAAACCACCGTGGTGCAGCAGGTCCTGGAAGCGACGAATGGCGTTGTTGCTCGGCCGCTCGTAGCCCGAATGCGGGAACGGGTTGAACGGGATCAGGTTGATCTTGCACGGCACATCGCGCAGCAACTCGATCATTTGCGCGGCATGCTCAGGCTGGTCGTTGACGTCCTTGAGCAGGGTGTACTCGACGGTGAGCACGCGCTTGCCACCCAAGGTGGACATGTAGCCCATGCACGATTCCAGCAGCACTTTCAGCGGGTACTTCTTGTTGATCGGTACCAGCTTGTTGCGAAGCTCGTCATTCGGCGCGTGCAGCGACAGGGCCAGCGACACGTCGATGTGCTTGGCCAGTTCGTCGATCATCGGCACCACGCCCGAGGTGGACAGGGTGACGCGACGCTTGGAAATGCCATAGCCCAGGTCATCCATCATGATTTTCATGGCGGCAATGACGTTGTCGAAGTTCAGCAAGGGCTCGCCCATGCCCATCATGACCACGTTGGTGATCGCGCGGTCGACTTTGGCAGGGACGGTCCCGAAGGATTTGTTGGCAAGCCACACCTGGCCGATGACTTCAGCGGCAGTGAGGTTGCTGTTGAAGCCCTGTTTGCCGGTGGAGCAGAAGCTGCAGTCCAGGGCACAGCCGGCTTGCGACGATACGCACAGGGTGCCGCGGTCGTCGGTAGGAATATAGACGGTCTCGACGCAGCTGCCGGAGGCAACGCGGATCACCCATTTGCGGGTGCCGTCGGCGGAAATGTCTTCACTGACCACTTCCGGTGGGCGAATCTCGGCAACGGCCTCGAGCTTTTCGCGCAAGGCCTTGCCTACGTTGGTCATGGCCGCAAAGTCGGACACGCCAAAATGGTGAATCCATTTCATCACCTGGCCGGCACGGAAGCGCTTTTCCCCGATCGAGTCGAAGAATTGTTCCATTTCCGGCTGGGTCAGACCCAACAGGTTGATTTTGCCAGTAGATGTCGTCATGGATTCACCCTCACCCGTAAGCTTTCGCTTAGCGAGTGGTTACCTCGGTAGCAGCGAAGAAGTAAGCGATTTCGCGAGCAGCAGCAGCTTCGGAGTCCGAACCGTGAACGGCGTTGGCGTCGATCGACTCGGCGAAGTCAGCACGGATGGTGCCGGCAGCAGCTTCTTTAGGGTTGGTAGCGCCCATCAGTTCACGGTTCAGAGCGATGGCGTTTTCGCCTTCCAGAACCTGTACAACGACCGGGCCGGAAGTCATGAAGGCAACCAGGTCACCGAAGAAGCCGCGCTCGCTGTGCTCAGCGTAGAAGCCTTCGGCTTCGGCTTTGGACAGCTGTTTGATTTTCGAGGCAACGATTTTCAGGCCGGCTTCTTCGAAGCGAGTGGTGATCTTGCCGATGACGTTTTTGGCAACTGCGTCAGGCTTGATGATCGAGAAAGTACGTTGAACAGCCATGGAAAACTCCAGAATATGAGTGTTACGAAAAATTAAACCCGCGAATTATACGCGGGTTTCAGGGGATTGCCTAACCTGCAAGTGACGCTTAGTCGGCTTCGTCGATCCAGGCGCCCTGGATTGCCTCGAGCACTTTCTCACCGCCGCGTGACGGATCGTCGCTGAAGTCTGGCAATGCCAGCACCCAACGGTGCAGGTCCACGAAATTCACATAACGAGGATCGACCTCAGGCTTGCTTTCTGCAAGCTGGATTGCGATCTCAAGTACATCAACCCATTTCAGACTCATGTACAGGCCCTCAGTGCGGTGCTTCGGCAGCGTGGTTGAGCGAATACTTGGGTATCTCGATGGTCAGGTCTGCATCACCTACGACCACCTGGCAACCCAGGCGCGACTGCGCTTCCAGGCCCCATGCCTTGTCCAGCATGTCCTCTTCAAGCTCGTCGGCCTCTTTGAGGGAATCGAAGCCCTTGCGCACGATGCAGTGGCAAGTGGTGCAGGCCTTGACGCCGCCGCAGGCGCTTTCCATCTCGATGTGATGGTCGTGTGCCAGTTCCAGGATATTGGTCCCCGGCTCGACCTCCACGGTCAGCCCTTCAGGGCAGAACTTCTCATGCGGCAGGAATGTCACCAGCGGCATCGGTTACTCCTCGATCTCATTCAGGTTGCGCCCGGCCAGTGCGGCTTTGACCGTCGAATCAAGGCGACGGGCGGCAAATGCGTCGGTCACCTGCGACAGACGCTTGGTCTGTTGCTCGATGGCTGCGCCATCGGTGCCGGTCAGCAAATCACGTAGTTCTTGCATCTGGAATGCAATGGCATCGCGCTCGTCACTGCTGAGCAAGCGGTCACCGTCGGCGTCCAGGGCGCCCTGTACTGCTTCGAGCAGGCGCTCGGCGTCCACCTGGTGCTCGCGCAACTGACGGGCCTGCTTATCGGTACCTGCGTGTTCGAAGGAGTCCTTGAGCATGCGGGCGATTTCGCCGTCGGTCAGGCCGTAAGACGGCTTGACCTGGATGCTTGCTTCCACGCCCGACCCCAGTTCGCGGGCCGCAACGCTGAGCAGACCATCGGCATCCACCTGGAAGGTCACGCGAATTTTGGCAGCGCCGGCAACCATCGCCGGGATACCGCGCAGCTCGAACCGTGCCAGCGAGCGGCAGTCGCTGATCAGCTCGCGCTCACCTTGCAGGACGTGGATCATCATGGCCGACTGGCCATCTTTATACGTCGTGAACTCCTGTGCACGGGCCACCGGAATGGTGGTGTTGCGCGGGATCACCTTTTCCATCAGTCCACCCATGGTCTCAAGACCGAGCGACAGCGGAATGACATCAAGCAGCAACAGTTCGCCACCTTCGCGGCGGTTGCCGGCCAGGGTATCGGCCTGGATGGCGGCACCAATGGCCACAACCTGATCAGGGTCGATCGAAGTCATCGGGGCGCGACCAAACAGCGCGCCCACGGCTTCACGCACCCGCGGCACACGGGTCGAACCACCGACCATGACCACGGCACTGACTTCTTCGAGCTCGACGCCACTGTCGCGCACAGCGCGACGGCAAGCCTTGAGGCTGCGGGCAACCAATGGCTCTATCATGGCTTCGAAGGCCGTGCGGCTCAGTTCGCCCTGCCAGCTGCCATGGCTGACGCTGACCACGTCGGCGTCGGTCAGGGCTTCCTTGGCAGCGCAGGCGGTTTGCAGCAACTCACGCTGAGTGGCTGGGTCCAGGTCGGACGACAGGCCAGCCTGCTCGATGATCCAGCCGGCAATGGCGTGGTCGAAATCGTCACCGCCCAGGGCGGTATCGCCACCGGTAGCCAGCACTTCGAATACGCCAGCGGTCAGGCGCAGGATGGAAATATCGAAGGTACCACCACCCAGGTCATAGATGGCCACCACGCCTTCGGCGTTCTGGTCCAGACCATAGGCCACGGCGGCTGCGGTTGGTTCGTTGAGCAGGCGCAGCACGTTCAGGCCAGCCAGGCGCGCAGCGTCCTTGGTGGCCTGGCGCTGGGCATCGTCGAAATAGGCCGGCACGGTAATCACCGCACCAACCAGCTCGCCACCCAGGGTCGCTTCGGCGCGCTCGCGCAGCACTTTAAGGATATCAGCGGACACTTCCACCGGGCTTTTCGGCCCCTGCACGGTGTCGATGAACGGCATGTGCGACTCGCCGCCGACAAAGCGGTATGGCAGCTGCTCGCCCAATTGCTTGACGTCGGCCAGACCGCGCCCCATCAGGCGCTTGACCGACAGCACGGTGTTCAGCGGGTCACTGGAAGCGGCATCACGCGCGGCCTGCCCCACTTCGTTGCGCCCTTCGAGGTAGCGCACCGCGGACGGCAGAATCACGTTACCCTGCGCGTCGGGCAGGGGCTCGCTACGGCCGCTGCGTAATGCGGCGACCAGAGAGTTGGTGGTACCCAGGTCGATCCCCACCGCCAGGCGGCGCTGGTGCGGCTGAGGGCTTTGACCGGGTTCGGCAATCTGCAGTAGGGCCATGCTTATCTGAATACCTTAGGTGCCATCACGGGCAGCACCGGGTTAATCGTCGAGGCGCTCTTTCAGCTGGCGCACTTCTTGGGCGAGCTTGTCGAGGAACTGCATGCGGCGCATCAGGCGCTCGGCCTTGTCGCGCTCGCCTGGGGCATCCCAGCAGGCGGCAAAGTCCTCGTTCAGCGTGTCCTGGGCGGCCTTCAGGCGCTTCTTGAACACGCCGACACCGTCAAGGTCGGCTTCGTCCTGCAACTCTTCGAGCTCTTCACGCCACTGCATTTGCTGCAACAGGAATTCTGGGTCATGGACCGTGACTTCCTGAGGCACTTCGTGGCCGCTGATGGCCAGCAAATAGCGGGCCCGACGCGGCGCACTGCGCAGGGTCTGGTAGGCGTCGTTGAGGGCTGCGGACTTTTCCAGCGCTACGCGCTGCTCACGCTCGGAGGCGTCGGCAAAGCGATCAGGATGGACTTCGCGGGCCAGCTCGCGATAGCGAGTGGCCAGCTTGTCCAGATCCAGGCGGAAGCTTGGCTGGAGGTCAAACAATGCGTAATGACAAGGAGTACCCACAGCCAGCCTCAAACGTTGAAGCTTTCGCCGCAGCCACACTCACCGCGCACGTTGGGGTTGTTGAACTTGAAGCCTTCGTTCAACCCTTCCTTGACGAAATCCAGCTCGGTGCCATCGAGGTAGACCAGGCTCTTGGGATCGATGATCACCTTTACGCCGTGGTTCTCGAACACCTGGTCTTCATCCGCCAGTTCGTCGACGAACTCCAGCACGTAGGCCAGGCCCGAGCAACCGGTGGTGCGCACGCCCAGGCGAATGCCCTCACCTTTGCCGCGCCCGTCAAGGGAACGGCGAATGTGGTTGGCGGCGGCTTCTGTCATGCTGATAGCCATCAGGACTCCTTACCTCGCAACAGGCGACTTAGATCAAGCCTTTCTTCTGCTTGTAATCGCGTACAGCTGCCTTGATGGCATCTTCGGCGAGTACCGAGCAGTGGATCTTGACCGGCGGCAACGCCAGTTCTTCAGCCAGTTGGGTGTTCTTGATGGTTTCGGCTTCGTCCAGGGTCTTGCCCTTCATCCACTCGGTGGCGAGGGAGCTGGAAGCGATGGCCGAACCGCAGCCGTAGGTCTTGAACTTGGCGTCTTCAATAACGCCCTGCTCGTTGACCTTGATCTGCAGGCGCATAACGTCGCCGCAAGCCGGGGCGCCGACCATGCCGGTGCCAACGTCCGGGTCTTCGGCATTCATCTTGCCGACGTTGCGCGGGTTTTCGTAGTGGTCGATGACCTTTTCACTGTATGCCATGGTGCAATTCCTTCCTCATCAGGGAGCCGCTCTTGCCGGCGACTGCTTAGTGGGCGGCCCACTCGATCTTGGAGATGTCAACGCCGTCTTTGTACATGTCCCACAGCGGCGACAGCTCACGCAGTTTGTTGACGGCCTCGCAGACTTTCTGCGCGGCATAGTCGACTTCTTCTTCGGTGGTGAAACGGCCGAAGGAGAAGCGGATCGAGCTGTGCGCCAGCTCGTCGTTGCGGCCCAGAGCGCGCAGTACGTAGGACGGTTCGAGCGATGCGGAGGTGCAGGCCGAACCGGACGATACGGCGATGTCCTTCAGCGACATCAGCAGCGATTCGCCTTCGACGTAGTTGAAGCTCAGGTTCAGGTTGTGCGGCACGCGGGCGGTCTTGCTGCCATTGACGTACAGCTCTTCAAGGTCCGAAACCTGCTTGAAGAAGCGGTCGCTCAGGGCCTTGATGCGCACGTTTTCGGCGGCCATTTCCTGCTTGGCGATGGCGAAAGCTTCGCCCATGCCGACAATCTGGTGGGTTGGCAGGGTGCCCGAACGCATGCCGCGCTCATGGCCACCGCCGTGAATGATGGCTTCAAGGCGTACACGCGGCTTGCGGCTGACATACAGCGCGCCGATGCCTTTCGGGCCGTAGGCCTTGTGCGCCGAGAACGACATCAGGTCGACTTTCAGCTTTTGCAGGTCGATTTCGACCTTGCCGGCCGACTGGGCGGCGTCGACGTGGAACAGGACGCCGCGTGCGCGGGTCAGTTCACCGATGGCGGCGATGTCGTTGATCGAGCCGACTTCGTTGTTCACGTGCATCAGCGAGACCAGGATGGTGTCGTCGCGCAGCACCGCTTCTACCATGGCCGGGGTGACGATGCCGTCTTCGCCCGGTTCCAGGTAGGTCACTTCGAAACCTTCACGCTCCAGCTGGCGAGCAGTATCCAGGACCGCCTTGTGCTCGATCTTGGAGGTGATGATGTGCTTGCCCTTGGTCTGATAGAAGTGCGCGACACCCTTGAGTGCGAGGTTGTCGGACTCGGTGGCACCGCTGGTCCAGACGATTTCGCGCGGATCGGCGTTGATCAGTTCGGCAACCTGACGACGGCCGTTCTCGACC
Organism: Pseudomonas sp. GW460-LB5; assembly: GCF_059423245.1. Lineage (NCBI taxonomy): Bacteria > Pseudomonadati > Pseudomonadota > Gammaproteobacteria > Pseudomonadales > Pseudomonadaceae > Pseudomonas > Pseudomonas sp. GW460-LB5. The sequence goes on along the minus strand of NZ_JBWKXT010000021.1, from coordinate 34,416 downwards.
GCTTCCTCGGCTTTCCAGCCGAAGACGTGGGAGCGCGAAGCCGGGTTACCGAAGTTCCCGTCGACCAGCAGGCAGTCGGCCATTTTCTGGGCCACACGTGGGTCGACCGGGGTGGTCGCAGAGTAATCGAGGTAGATCGGCAACTTCATTTGTCTCTCCTATCAGGCGGTGGCGTCGCTCGTCGTCCCAGGGGGATCAATCGACGGCTGACGTCTCAATCTTGTCCAGCTGGGCGGTTCGGCCTGCGACACGACGCAGGTCCTGGCGCTGGGCAACTTCCTGCACCTCACGGCGCATGACGAGGTCGGCCAGGCTGATGCCGCTGAGGAATTCATGGATCTGCTGGCTGAGGTCGCACCACAGGTGGTGAGTCAGGCAGGTATCACCGGCATGGCAGTCCCCAAGGCCCTGGCACCGGGTAGCATCGACCGATTCATTGACCGCATCGATGACCTGGGCCACCTGGATGGTTTCCATGCCCCGCGACAGCTGGTAGCCACCGCCTGGACCGCGCACACTGGAAACCAGGCTGCTACGGCGCAGCTTGGCGAACAGCTGTTCCAGATAAGAGAGGGATATGCCCTGGCGCTCGGAAATGTCGGCCAAAGACACCGGCCCATGCTGCGCGTGCAACGCCAGGTCAAGCATGGCAGTCACGGCGTATCGGCCTTTGGTAGTCAGTCGCATGGCTATTGGGTACCACGGGAGTTTCGGGATGTGTCGAGTATGCGATTCCCGAGCATTTAAGTCAACTATTAGACCTACTGCTTTAGTCGGGTTTGCATCAGGGAGGCGGGCGCGATTGTAGCAGACGAGGGGCGTGAGCACACGCCCCGTATGTCACCATGGGTTCAGTGCGGCGTAATCAATGCGACTGAGTGTCGCGCTGGACCACCTGGGCAACCTCGGTGAAATCATCTTCCGGCAGCGCGGGCAGCTCCTTGGCGCAGTAATCGCTACCCATCTTGGTCAGGGCGCCACACATGCCCTCCAGCCGCTCGTCGACCGCCTGTAGATGATCGAGCATCTGGCCGATGGCACGCGCCACCGGGTCGGGCATGTCACCACTGACACCGTAGGCATCGAAGCCTATCTTCTCGGCCATGGCCTTGCGCTTGGCCTCGACTTCGGTGTCCTCGCTCTTGACGATGATGCGCCCCGGGATGCCCACCGCCGTGGCGCCGGGCGGTACCGCCTTGGTCACCACCGCGTTGGAGCCGATCTTGGCCCCGGCGCCGACGGTGAACGGGCCCAGCACCTTGGCCCCCGCCCCCACCACCACGCCGTTCTCCAGGGTAGGATGGCGCTTGCCTTTATTCCAGCTGGTACCGCCCAGGGTCACGCCCTGGTAAAGGGTGACGTCATCGCCGATCTCGGCGGTTTCGCCGATGACGATACCCATGCCGTGGTCAATGAAGAAACGCCGGCCGATTGTGGCACCGGGGTGGATCTCGATACCGGTCAGCCAGCGCCCGAAGTTGGACACCAGCCGGGCCAGCCACTTGAAATCACGCTTCCACAGGGCATTGCCCAGGCGGTGCAGCCAGATGGCATGCACACCCGGGTAGCAGGTGAGCACCTCGAAGGCATTGCGCGCAGCCGGGTCACGGTGGAATACGCTTTGAATATCTTCACGCAGGCGTTCGAACATCTGTCAGTCCTTCCGTTTATGCGGCTCGCCCCGGACCACTTTCTGGGTCTCGGTGAGGATGCCGCGCAAAATGCTCATTTCCGAACGCTCGACCGCCACCCGCCCATAAAGCCGGCGCAAGCGCGGCATCAGGTGCTTGGGCTTTTCGGGGTCGAGGAAGCCGATGCCCACCAGGGTTTTCTCCAGGTGGTCGTAGAACAGCTCCATTTCGTCCATCGTCGCCAGCTCGCTGGCGTCAACCTTCTCGACTTTGCCCGGCGCTTCGCCGGCGGCCAGCCAGGCCATGCGCACCTCGTAAGAGAGCACCTGGACAGCGGCCGCAAGGTTCAGCGAGCTGAAGTCGGGGTTGGAGGGAATGTGCACGTGGAAGTGACATCGCTGCAGTTCTTCGTTGGTCAGGCCGGCGTGTTCACGCCCGAACACCAGGGCGATCTCTTCACCACCCTTGGCATGCTCCACCGCCTTGGCCCCGCACTCGCGCGGGCCAATCAACGGCCACGGGATGCTGCGCTCACGGGCGCTGGTCCCCATCACCAGGTTACAGCCGACCAGCGCCTGTTCAAGGCTGTCGACCACCTGGGCGTTATCCAGCACGTCGTCGGCACCCGAGGCGCGGGCACTGGCATCCAGGGCGGGGAATTCTTTCGGCTGTACCAGCACCAGGCGCGACAAGCCCATGTTTTTCATGGCACGCGCAGCGCCGCCGATGTTGCCGGGGTGGCTGGTATTGACCAGAACAACACGAATATTTTGCAGCAAGGTGTTGTGCTCACAGATGCAGGAATCAGGGCATCCGATCTTACAGAACCGACAGACGTAACGCCATGAAAGCAAATGTGACACTTCTGCCGACAAAGTTTTCTGCTAGAATGATCGGCTTTCTTCTTTAACATCTCCAGGTGACCCGCCCATGCAGCCTATGCTGAATATCGCCCTGCGCGCCGCTCGCAGCGCCAGTGAACTGATTTTCCGCTCCATCGAACGCCTGGATAGCATCAAGGTGGACGAGAAAGAGGCTAAGGACTACGTTTCCGAGGTTGATCGTGCCGCCGAGCAGAAGATCGTCGACGCGCTGCGCAAGGCCTACCCGAACCACTCCATCCAGGGTGAAGAGACGGGCATGCACGCGGGCACCGGCGAAGAAGGTAAAGACTACCTGTGGATCATCGACCCACTGGACGGCACCACCAACTTCCTTCGCGGCATCCCCCACTTCGCCGTCAGCATCGCCTGCAAATACCGTGGCCGCCTTGAGCACGCCGTGGTGCTCGACCCCGTACGCCAGGAAGAATTCACCGCCAGCCGCGGCCGTGGCGCCCAGCTCAATGGCCGCCGCCTGCGTGTAAGCTCGCGCACCAGCCTGGAAGGCGCCCTGCTGGGTACCGGCTTCCCGTTCCGTGATGGCCAGATGGCCGACATGGACAACTACCTGGGCATGTTCCGCGCCCTGACTGGCCAGACCGCCGGCATCCGCCGCGCCGGCTCCGCCAGCCTGGACCTGGCCTATGTGGCCGCTGGCCGTTTCGACGCCTTCTGGGAGTCGGGCCTGGCCGAGTGGGACATGGCAGCCGGCGTGCTGCTGATCCAGGAAGCCGGTGGCCTGGTGAGCGACTTCAACGGTGGCCACGACTTCCTCGACAAAGGCCACATCGTTGCAGGCAACATCAAGTGCTTCAAGGCCGTACTGACCGCTATCCAGCCACACCTGCCGGAAAGCATGAAGCGCTAAGCAAACCCGCTCCCACAGGGATCGCATTACCTGTGTGGGAGCGGGTTTACCCGCGAAGAGGCCGGCTCAGGCGACATCGATCACTGGGCAGCTTCGCTCAGGATCAACTTGCCATTCTTGTCCAGAGGAATGGTCGCCCCTGGCTCGCGGTCCATCTTCACCTTGCCTACCTGATCACCGATGGAGTAGGTCACGTTGTAACCCACCACCTTCTCGCTGATGTCGTTGACCGTGTTGCAGCGTGTTTGTGTGGTGGTATAGGTGTCACGCTGCTGCATGCCTTCTTGAACCTTGTTACCGGCATAACCACCACCGACCGCACCGGCCACGGTAGCGATCTTCTTGCCGGTGCCGCCGCCAATCTGATTGCCCAGCAAACCACCCGCCAGCGCACCGACCACGGTACCGGCAATCTGGTGCTGGTCCTTGACCGGCGCCTGACGCGTCACGGCCACGTCCTTGCACACTTCACGCGGGGTTTTCACCTGCTGCTTGATCGGCTGCACGTCCGTCACCTGGGCGACTTCGGGGCCTTTGTTCACCAAGCTGTAGGTCGCCACAGCACCTCCGGCAGTTACACCGACAGCACCCAGCACCGCACCCACCAGCATTGATTTGTTCACGTGAACCTCCTGATCGTACCAGCGGGTCTCAACCCGCGCTTCTCCCAGCCTTGGAGCAAAAAAAAAGGCGCGAGTTCAACACTCGCGCCTTTTTGCTCGCCGTACGGCGTAGGGACGGGGCCTTATGGGCGCTCGTCCACACCTTCAGCCTTGACTGGAGGGATCAGGTCTTCGCTGTTCAGGTTCAGCCAGATCAGTACCACGTTGGCGATGTAGATCGACGAGTAGGTACCGGCCATGACACCGATGAACAGGGCCAGCGAGAAGCCGAACAGGTTGTCGCCACCGAAGAACAGCAGCGCGGCAATGGCCAGCAAGGTCGAAACCGACGTGGCGATGGTGCGCAGCAGTGTCTGGGTGGTCGAAACGTTGATGTTCTCGATCAGCGAGGCCTTGCGCATGACGCGGAAGTTCTCACGCACCCGGTCGAACACGACGATGGTGTCGTTCAGCGAGTAGCCGATGATCGCCAGCACCGCCGCCAGCACCGTCAGGTCGAAGGTAATCTGGAAGAACGACAGGATACCCAGGGTAACCACCACGTCGTGGATCAGCGAAACGATCGCACCCACGGCGAACTTCCACTGGAAGCGGAAGGCCAGGTAGATAAGGATGCCGCCCAAGGCCATGAGCATGCCCATGCCGCCCTGGTCGCGCAGCTCTTCACCCACCTGCGGGCCTACGAACTCGACACGCTTGAGGGTAGCCGGGTTGTCGCCGCCGGCCTTCTGCAAGGCAGCGGCCACCTTGTTACCCAGCTGCGGGTCGTCGCCCGGCATACGCACCAGCAGGTCGGTGGTAGCGCCAAAGCTCTGCACCACGGCCTCGTGGAAGCCGGAATCGACCAGCTCGGCACGCACCGCCTTGAGGTCGGCCGGGCGCTCGTAAGTCAGCTCGATCAGCGTACCACCGGTGAAGTCCAGGCCAAAGTTGAGACCCTTCTGCCACCAGCTGAACAGCGCCAGTACGGTGAGGAGCACGGTAATGGCGAACGCAACATTGCGCACGCCCATGAAGTTGATGGTTTTCATCGCAGCTCCCTCAAACCCACAGCTTCTTGATGTCACGCCCGCCGCAGGTCAGGTTGACCATTGCACGGGTCACCATGACGGCGGTGAACATCGAGGTGAAAATCCCGAGGGACATGGTAACCGCAAAGCCTTTGACCGGGCCGGTACCCATGGCGAACAGGATGCCGCCGACCAGCAGGCTGGTCAGGTTGGCGTCGATGATCGCGGTGTAGGCGCGGTTGAAGCCTTCGTGGATGGCGCGCTGTACCGACATGCCGGCTTTCAGCTCTTCGCGGATACGCGAGAAGATCAGCACGTTGGCGTCCACCGCCATACCCATGGTCAACACGATACCGGCAATACCCGGCAGCGTCAGGGTAGCGCCCAGCAGCGACATCAGCGCCAGCAGCAATACCATGTTGCCCGCCAGGGCGATGGTGGCAATGACGCCAAAGCCGCGGTAGATGGCGATGATGAACAGCGAGACGAACAGCATGCCCCACAGCGAAGCATCGATACCCTTGGTGATGTTGTCGGCACCCAGGCTTGGGCCAATGGTACGTTCTTCGGCGAAGTACATCGGCGCGGCCAGACCACCGGCACGCAGCAGCAGGGCCAGCTCGGACGATTCGCCCTGGCCATTCAGGCCAGTAATGCGGAACTGGCTGCCCAGCGGCGACTGGATGGTCGCCAGGCTGATGATCTTCTTCTCTTCCACGAAGCTTTGTACGGCAACGTCTTTCTCGACGCCGTCGACGGTCTGCTTCACATAGCGGGTCACCGGCTTCTGCTCGATGAAGATCACCGCCATGCTGCGGCCAACGTTGCTACGGGTAGCACGGCTCATCAGCTCGCCACCGTGGCCATCCAGGCGGATGTTCACTTGTGGGCGGCCGTGCTCGTCAAAGCTGGCCTGGGCGTCGGTTACCTGGTCACCGGTGATGATCAGGCCGCGCTCGACCGGGGCAGAACGGCCGCCTTCACGGAATTCGAACACTTCGGTCGTGGCCTTGGACGCACCCGGTTCGGCACCAAAGCGGAACTCCAGGTTGGCGGTTTTACCGAGAATACGCTTGGCTTCGGCAGTGTCCTGCACGCCTGGCAGCTCGACCACGATACGGTTGGCGCCCTGGCGCTGTACCAGGGGTTCAGCCACGCCCAGCTCGTTGACACGGTTGCGGACGGTGGTGAGGTTCTGCTTGATCGAGTATTCGCGGATCTCGGCAACTTTTGCCTGAGTCAGCGCCAGACGCAGCACGGCGAGGTCGTTGCGCTCGGTGGTGGTCAGGTCGAAATCATTGAAATTCTTGCGGATCAGGGCACGTGCCTGTTCGCGGGTTGCATCGTCAGCAAAGCCCAGCATGATGCCGCCATCCTGCTGGGGCAGGCTGCGGTAGCGGACGCGCTCTTTACGCAGCAAGGTCTTGACCTCGCCCTCGTAGACTTTCATGCGGGCCGTCATGGCCTTGTCCATGTCCACTTCCAGCAGGAAGTGCACACCACCGGACAGGTCCAGGCCCAGTTTCATCGGGCTCGCACCCAGGTTGCGCAGCCATTGCGGGGTAGTCTGGGCCAGGTTCAGGGCCACGACATAATCATCGCCCAGTGCCTTGCGCACGACATCCTTGGCTGGCAGCTGGTCTTCCTGGTTGGTCAGGCGAATCAGCCCGCTGCCCTTCTCACCCAGGCTCGCGCCCTTGACGGCGATCTTGGCATCGAGCAGCGCCTTGCTGACGCGATCGAGGTCGGCCTGGTTTACCTGCAGCGCCGAACTGGCACCGCTGATCTGCACCGCCGGGTCATCCGGGTAGAGGTTAGGAGCGGAATAAATGAAACCGACCACCAGTACCAGCACGATCAGTGCATATTTCCACAGAGGGTATTTGTTCAGCATCACGCCGCCCGTTCAAGACGCGGGGCGCGTTGCGCGCCCCGACTGGAAAATAAAACCGGTAACTCAGATAGCCTTGAGCGTACCTTTTGGCAGGGTGGCCGCGATGGCGCCCTTCTGGAACTTCAGCTCGACAGTGTCGGAGACTTCCAGCACCACGAAATCATCGGAAACCTTGACGATCTTGCCGGCGATGCCGCCGTTGGTGACAACTTCGTCACCTTTCTGCAAGTTGCCGAGCAGGTTCTTCTGCTCTTTGGCGCGCTTGGCCTGAGGGCGCCAGATCATCAGGTAGAAGATGACCAGGAAACCGACCAGGAAAATCCACTCGAAGCCGGTACCGGCTGGGCCAGCGGCAGGTGCTGCAGCGTCCGCGTATGCGGCGGGGATGAAGAAGCTCATTGGGCACTCCTAATGTAATTTTCTAATAATGGATGCAGACAGTCAGTCCAAAGGCGGTACAGGAAGCCCGCGCTTGGCGTAGAAGGCGTCGACAAAGGCGGCCAATTTACCCTGTTGAATAGCCTCGCGTAAACCGGCCATCAAGCGCTGGTAATGGCGCAAGTTGTGGATGGTATTCAGCATGCTGCTCAGCATTTCGCCGCACTTGTCCAGGTGATGGAGATAGGCACGGGAGAAGTTGGTGCAGGTGTAGCAGTCACAGGTCGGATCCAGCGGCGATTCATCATGGCGATGGAACGCATTGCGGATCTTGATCACCCCTGTATCGACAAACAGATGGCCGTTACGTGCGTTACGCGTAGGCATCACGCAGTCGAACATGTCGACGCCGCGGCGCACACCCTCAACGAGATCTTCCGGTTTGCCTACCCCCATAAGGTAACGAGGTTTGTCAGCAGGCATCATGCCCGGCAGGTAATCCAGCACCTTGATCATTTCGTGCTTGGGTTCGCCCACCGACAGGCCGCCGATGGCCAGGCCGTCGAAGCCGATGTTTTCCAGGCCTTCCAGCGAGCGCATGCGCAAGTCCTGGTACATGCCACCCTGGACGATGCCAAACAGCGCCGCCGTGTTGTCGGCGTGGGCGTTCTTCGAACGCTGGGCCCAGCGCAGCGACAGTTCCATGGAAGTACGTGCCACGTCGTGCTCGGCCGGGTACGGGGTGCACTCGTCGAAGATCATCACCACGTCCGAGCCCAGGTCACGTTGCACCTGCATCGACTCTTCAGGGCCCATGAACACCTTCGAGCCATCGACCGGCGAGGCAAAGGTCACGCCCTCTTCCTTGATCTTGCGCATGGCGCCCAGGCTGAACACCTGGAAGCCACCGGAGTCGGTGAGGATCGGGCCTTTCCACTGCATGAAGTCGTGCAGGCCGTTGTGCTTCTTGATCACCTCGGTGCCCGGGCGCAGCCACAGGTGGAAGGTGTTGCCCAGGATCATCTCGGCGCCAATGGCCTCGATATCGCGTGGCAGCATGCCCTTGACCGTGCCATAGGTGCCCACCGGCATGAACGCCGGGGTTTCCACCGTGCCACGTGGGAAGGTGATGCGACCACGACGGGCCTTGCCGTCGGTAGCCAGCAGTTCGAAGGACATTCGACAGGTGCGACTCATGCTTGATCCTCGGGGCCGCGTGGCGCCGGATTGCGGGTGATGAACATGGCATCACCGTAACTGAAGAAGCGGTACCCGTGCTCGACCGCCGCCGCATAGGCGGCCATGGTCTCGGGGTAGCCGGCGAAGGCCGAGACCAGCATCAGCAGCGTGGACTCCGGCAGGTGGAAGTTGGTGACCAGGGCATCGACCACATGGAACGGTCGGCCCGGGTAGATGAAGATGTCGGTGTCGCCGCTGAAGGCCTTGAGCACGCCATCGCGCGCCGCGCTCTCCAGCGAACGCACGCTGGTGGTGCCGACCGCGACCACCCGGCCGCCACGTGCGCGGCAGGCCTCGATGGCATCGACCACATCCTGGCCCACTTCGAGCCATTCTTTGTGCATGTGGTGGTCTTCGATCTTGTCGACCCGCACCGGCTGGAACGTGCCCGCGCCCACGTGCAGGGTAACGAAAGCCCGCTCCACACCTTTGGCAGCAATCTTTTCCAACAGCGCTTCGTCAAAGTGCAGGCCCGCAGTGGGCGCGGCAACCGCACCGGCGCGCTGGGCGTACACGGTCTGGTAGCGCTCACGGTCGGCGCCCTCGTCGGGGCGGTCGATGTAGGGCGGCAGCGGCATATGGCCGACGCGGTCGAGCAGTGGCAGCACCTCTTCGGTGAAGCGCAGCTCGAACAGCGTGTCATGGCGCGCGACCATTTCGGCCTCGCCACCGCCATCAATGAGGATGACTGCGCCTTCTTTCGGCGCCTTGCTGGCACGCACATGGGCCAGCACCCGGTGGCTGTCGAGCACGCGCTCGACCAGCACTTCCAGCTTGCCGCCAGAGGCTTTCTGGCCAAACAGGCGCGCCGGGATCACCCGGGTGTTGTTGAACACCATCAGGTCGCCGGGGCGCAGGTATTCGAGCAGGTCGGGGAATTGCCGGTGCGCCAGCGCGCCGGTCGGCCCATCGAGTACCAGCAGACGGCTGCCATGGCGCTCGGCCAACGGGTGGCGGGCGATCAGGGAATCAGGGAGTTCGAAGGAAAAATCGGCGACGCGCATGATGATGTTCGGTTCGGCAGGGCCGGGAAGTTTAGCCCAATGTGTGAAAATTGACCATGAAAGCCGATTGACCGACTAGCGGCAGCTCTCTATACTGCGCGCCACACGCCCTGATGGCGGAATTGGTAGACGCGGCGGATTCAAAATCCGTTTTCGAAAGGAGTGGGAGTTCGAGTCTCCCTCGGGGCACCAAGATCCGGAAAAAACCGACCTTACTGGTCGGTTTTTTTATGCCCGAATTTTGATCTGATGCAGAGCGTGCGGCTTGCATGGTCACGTCAGGAGCGGCACGAAATAATTGACGGCACCCTAATGACTCCGGGGCCTGTAGCCATGTCTGCATTCTATTGGCCGCAGTCAGGATTAATACTTAAGCTGTCATTCGTCGGATATATGCCGAAAGCATTGCTGGCGTAATGGCACTTAGCCATAGTTGCGTTCCCTTTTCTCCACGCCCCGTGTGACCCATGAAAACAATCGCGCCCTGCATGGCGGCAATGATGCTGCTCAGTGGGTGCAATGGAGTGCCAACGTCGTACGTTTCAGACCCCGTCTACAGCCAGGCTTTCGTGGTCACCTCGGGTGCGCCGCTGCCGATGTTGCTGATGGCCAGTGCCATCCAGTGGAACGAGGATTACGCAGTAACCGCCAAACACACCCCCTTCCTGCGCAACGTGGTCCACGAGGGCCTCGGCGATGTGGTGTTCTTCAAGCACAAGGCCAGCAGCGTGCCGCGCTGGCGCCAGTACGTGCCTGGGGAAGCGGTGACGGCGGTAGGTTTCAACAGCTTTATGATGCCGATGCAGGGCAAGGGCCATGCCTTGCCGTCATTGGTACGCCTTGAAGGCACGCCTGGCAGTGTCTTCTACTCGGTGCATGACGGCCCGATCACCAAGGGCATGTCGGGCGGGCCCGTGTTTGCGGATGACGGCACGGTAGTGGGCATCAACGTCGCCATCATTCCCACCAGCGAGATTGACGCCGGCAAGCGTCCCGACCTGGCCGGCAAGGACCGTATCAGCGTGTTCATGTCGTTCAGCGAAATCGACAAGGAATGGCGGCGCTATCAGTACCTGCTGGCGCACAAGGCCAAGCCCCAGGCACCGGCTTCGGTCAAAGGCTACGTTGCGGTGGCCGCCAAGCCTTGAGTTGACTGGCGGCCCGCATCTGCGCCTGCAAAGGGGCTTATGATGCAAGGCTGATGGCCTCTTCGCGGGTTCACCCGCGAAAAGGCCCGATCCGCCAGCGCAAGAGGGACCTGCCATGCACCTGACCCACCGCCCCATCCACCCTGACGACATCCCCGTCATCTGCAACTTCCCGCAGGGCCCGGACGAACTGTTCTACATGTTCCCCAAAGCCACCTATCCCTTCACCGCTGCCCAGCTGAGCGACGCCATAGCCCAACGCAGCGGCTCCACGGTGGTGGAAGGCAACGGTACTGTCCTGGCCTTTGCCAACTTCTACAAAGCCGAACACGGCGGCGCGTGTGCCCTTGGCAATGTGGTCGTGGCCCCTGCCGCCCGCGGCCATGGCGTAGCGCGTTACCTGGTAACCACCATGATCGACTTCGCCCGCCAGCACTACGCTGCTCGGGAGGTGTGGGTGTCATGCTTCAATCACAACACCGCGGGCCTGCTGCTTTATCCACAGCTGGGCTTCACACCGTTCGGCATCGAGGAGCGGCAGGCGTGGGACGGCACGCGGGTAGCGTTGGTGCAGATGAAGCAAATACTGACTTAACCGAGCTGGATCAGCGGGCCATTGCATGTGGCTGAACGAGAAGGTCCACCCCCAGGGCACGAATGACCCTCAAGACAGTGTCAAAACGACGTATTCTTATGGATACACCCATTCAAGGATTGAAGCGACCTACCCTGTCGTTTTTCCGCTGAATCAGGAATTCAGGCAAATCCTCTAATTTGGTCAGACTTTTCTCTTCACGTCAGCTTCTAAATCCCTTGCAACATTCGGCACGCGAACCTTCGATCCCCCTCGACGTCCCATCCTCCATCACCCACGCCTTGAGGTTACCCGCGTGAAAGACATCATCACCCGCAAGTACCGCCTGGTCGTGAAGACCATCGGCTACATCGGCTGGTCGCTGTTCTGGCTGCTGATCTGGGATGTGCTGGTCACCATCGACTTCATGCTGTTTCTCAACAGCAAGTTCACTCTACCGCTTATCCCGCTGACCCTACTGGGCTCGGCGCTGGTGGTGCTGGTGAGTTTTCGCAACAGCAGCGCCTACAACCGCTGGTGGGAGGCACGCACGTTGTGGGGGGCGCTGGTGAACGGTTCGCGCAGCTTCGCCCGGCAGACGCTGACCCTGATCGACGACCCGGATGATGGCCTGAACCCGGTCAAGGCTACCCTGCTGCGCCGCCATATCGCCTACGTGAACTGCCTGGCGGCGCACTTGAAGGGGGAACGCTGCCCCGAGGAGCTGATGGCATTCATCCCGCCCGCAGAGTTCGAACGCCGCAACCGTTCAAACAACTTCGCCAATGACATTCTCGGCGGCTCGGCGGCCTTGCTGGCGCGAGAATACAAAGCCGGGCGGCTGGACAGCATTCGCCTGGCCCGGCTGGAGTCGACCCTGGTGGACCTGTCCAACGCCCAGGGTGGCATGGAGCGCATTGCCAACACACCGTTGCCCTACCCTTACGTGTATTTCCCGCGGCTGTTCATTACTTTGTTCTGCCTGATCGTGCCGGTGGGGCTGGTGGAGTCGCTGGGCTGGTTCACACCGCTGGCATCGACGGTGGTGGGGTTCATGCTGCTGGCTATCGAGCGGATCGGCACGGATTTGCAGAGCCCGTTCCGTTTCAGTGAGCACCAGATCCAGATGGATACCATTTGCGAGACGATCGAACGTAATCTGGAGTCGATGCAGCGGGAAGCGCAGTGTGCCGAGGCAGTGGATGCGTGAGGGATTTTGCTAGGTGTCAGGCCCGTACATAACGCTGGCGCACCACGTCGCTCAACACATCCACCAGCAACACCAGCACCAGCATCCCGATGATCACCGTGCTGGCCTGGGCCTCCTGGAACAGGCTCAAGGTGGTGTACAGCATCTGCCCCAAGCCACCCGCCCCGACAAACCCCAGCACACTGGCCATACGGATGTTGTTTTCCCAGCGATACAAGCTGTAGGCCAGCAACTGCGGCCACAGGTTAGGCAAGGTGCCAAAACAGAACGCCGCCACCTGGCTGCCGCCCTGCAGGCGGATAGCCGCTGCCGGCTCCGGTGGTGCGTTCTCCAGCGCCTCGGCAAACAAGCGCCCCAGGACGCCAGCGGTATGCAGCGCCAGGGCCAGGGTGCCCGCATTGGGACCGAGGCCTGCCGCCAGCACTGTCAACGCCGCCCACACCAGTTCCGGGATGGCCCGCAGGGCGTTCAGCAACAGCCGCGCCGCGCCTTGTAACGGCCAGCCGAAACGCCCCGCCGCCGGCAGCGCCAGCAGTATCCCAAGCACCATTGCCAACAAAGTCCCCAGGCCTGACATGGCCAGTGTCTCCAGTGCCCCACGCCAGACCGCCTCAAGGTGCCCGGCAGACACATCTGGCTGCAGGAAACGCCCGGCATATTCGCCCATCTGCCCCAACCCGCCGTTGCCGACCAAGGCGCGCAAGTCCAGTTCCAGGAAGGCGAACGAGGCCACTACCGCCACCGCGATGGCGCCAAGCAGCAGCAGGTTGATGGCGCGGTTCATGCCAGCCTCCAGCGCAGCAAGCGGCTGAGCAGGTCGGCCAGCATCACCAGCAGCAAGAACGTCAGCAGCATGCTCGCCACTTGCGCACCATCGAACATACGCATCGACAGGTCGATCTGTTGGCCCAGCCCGCCCGCCCCGACAAAGCCCATCACCACCGACGCCCGTACCGCACACTCCCAGCGGTACACGGTGTAAGACACCACTTCCGATGCAGCATTGGGCAGGATGCCGTAGAGAAACGCCGCCAGCCGGCCACTGCCCGCCTGCAACAAGGCATGCGCAGGGCGCTGGTCGACCGACTCGAAGATTTCGGCGTAGACCTTGCCAAGCATGCCGCTGTAGGTAATGGCGATCGCCAGTACGCCCGCCGTCGGCCCCAGCCCCACGGCGCGCACAAACAGCAGCGCCCAGACGATCTCTGGCACGCTACGCAGGAAAATCAGAAGCCCGCGCACCGGCAGGCGCAGCAGCCGCGACCAGAAGCCGGCCCGCCCGCCGCGTGAAGCGGCACGCAAAGACAACGCACGGCTGGCCAGCAAACCCGCCGGAATAGCCAACACCAACGCCAGCGCCATACCGGCAGTCGCCACGGCCAGGGTCTGCAAAGTGGCCTCATACAGTAGCGCAAGAAAATCGGCATCATGTGCCGGAGGCCAGAAGGCGCCAGCGAAACTGGCTATCTGCTGCCGGTTCTCGGCCTGCAGCAGTACCCACGGGTTCAACTCGCTCAAGCGGATACCAGGCCACAGCACGGCCACTGCCAGCAAGGCCAGCAGCAACCGCGGCAGCAGGGCCGGGTCGCGGGTATCGGCCTTCAGCACCGCGGTATCTGCACGGTCAGGGTCGGCCCCTGGGTTGGCGGCGAAACGAGTTGTTCGTTGGCGTATAGCGCTTCCAGCAATTGCTCGGTAACGGCCTGAGCCGGGCAGTCGAACACCACCTGCCCTTCGCGGATACCGATTACCCGCGGAAAATGTGCCAGCGCCAGCTCAACGGCATGCAGGCTCGCCACCAGCGTCACGCCGTTGGCCTGGGCATGGCGGTTGAGCAAGGCCAGGCTGTGGTCGGCCAGTACCGGGTCCATGGCCGATACCGGTTCATCGGTCAGCAGCACCTGCGGCCGCTGGTACAGCGCCCGGGCAATGCCCACGCGCTGCAACTGGCCACCGGACAATTGCCCACACTGCACGAACAGTTTGTCGGCCAGCCCCAGCTCCGCCAAAACCTGGCGCACGCCCGGCACATCGCCGGGGTATAGCAGGTTGAGCAAACCGCGCATCACCCCCCACTGCCCCAGGCGGCCGGCCAGTACCGCTGTCACCACCCGCTGGCGTGGTGGCAAGGGCGGCGCCTGATGCACCAGGCCAACCCGCGCCCGCAGGCGCTGGCGTGCCCGGGCCGACAACGCCCAAGGCTGCTCGGCGAGCAGTTCCAGGCGCCCGCCGCTGGGCTGGATGGCCGTGGCCATCAGGTGCAGCAAGCTGGACTTGCCCGCCCCCGACGGCCCGATGATGGCAACCCGCTCGCCCTGCTCAATGCGCAGGCTCACCGCGTCAAGCGCGCGGACCTGGCCATGGCGCAGGCTGGCACCGTGCAGATGGATGGCTACATTCGAAGCGGTCACTTGAGCAGGCCGGCCTCACGTGCAGCTTGCTCGGTGCCCAGGTAGTTCTCAGGCTTGGTTTCGATGAAGCGGCTGGCGGCCTGCAAGTCCAGAATCGCCTTGTGCTCCGGGTTGGCCGGGTCGAGTTCAAGGAAGGCTTTCTTGATCTTGTCCTTCAACGCAGGGTCCATGTTGCCGCGCACGGTCCAGTTGTAGTCGAAGTAGGTCGGGGTGGTGGCGAACACCTTCACCTTGCTGGTATCCACCTTGCCGGCATCCACCAGCTTTTGCCACACACTGGCGTTGAGCACGCCACCATCTACCTTGCCAGCCTGTACCCAAGCCACGGTGGCGTCATGGGCCCCCGAGTAGGCCACGCGGCTGAAGTACGCTTCAGGCTTGATGTTGTCCTGCTTGAGCATGAAGTAGCGTGGCATCAGGCTGCCCGACGTGGACGAAATGGAACCGAAGGCAAACGACTTGCCCTTGAGGTCGGCCAGGCTCTTCACGTCGGGGTTGGCAGTAATGAACTTGGATGTGAACTGCGCGTCCTGCTCACGCTGCACCAGCGGCGTGGCGGACGGGTCCTTCAGGTGAACCTGCACAAAGGTGAAGCCACCCAGCCAGGCCAGGTCCAGGCGGTCGGCGGCCAGCGACTCGACCACCGCCGGGTAATCGGCCACCGGTACGAACTTCACTTCCATGCCCAGCTGCTTGGCCAGGTATTCACCCAATGGCTTGAACTTGCGCTGCAGTTCGGTAGGCGCTTCGTCGGGAATGGCGCTGACCCGCAGGGTTTCAGCGGCCTGAGCGGCAACGGCACAGCAAGACAGCACGAGACCGGCGGCGAGCGCCAGGGGGCGTTTGAGCATGGGTATTCTCCGGTTCAATAGCGGGGAAATGCCGACAAATCCGCCGACAACGTGAATTATAAGAGGCAAGGGCCCAAAGGCCAGCTTTGCTACAATCGCGCGACAATTTGACCTGCTGAGGTACACATGAGCGAGCCGATTCGCCTGACCCAGTACAGCCATGGTGCCGGCTGTGGCTGCAAGATCTCCCCCAAGGTGCTGGACGTGATTCTCGCCGAAAGCGGCACCCAGGCCCTGGACCCGAAACTGTGGGTCGGCAACGCGTCGCGCGACGATGCCGCAGTGTACGCGCTCGACGATGAGCGCGGCGTGGTCTCGACAACCGACTTTTTCATGCCCATCGTCGATGACCCCTACGACTTCGGCCGCATCGCCGCCACCAACGCCATCAGCGACATCTACGCCATGGGCGGCGACCCGCTGATGGCCATCGCCATCCTCGGCTGGCCAGTCAACGTACTGCCACCGGAAGTGGCACGGGAAGTGATACGTGGCGGCCGTGCCGTGTGCGCCGAAGCCGGCATCCCGCTGGCTGGCGGCCACTCCATCGACGCGCCTGAGCCAATCTTCGGCCTGGCCGTCACCGGTGTGGTCAGCAAGCGCCACCTCAAGCGCAATGACACCGCCACTGCAGGCTGCCAGCTGTACCTGACCAAGCCACTGGGCATCGGCATCCTCACCACTGCCGAGAAAAAGGCCAAGCTGCGCGAACAAGACCAGGGCCTGGCCCGCGACTGGATGTGCACCCTCAACACCCCCGGCAGCCGCTTCGGCAAGCTCGACGGGGTCATGGCCATGACCGACGTGACCGGCTTCGGCCTGCTCGGCCACCTGGTCGAGCTGGCCGAAGGCAGCGGCCTTACCGCGCACCTGGACTACGCCGCTGTACCACGCCTGCCCAGTGTCGACCACTACCTGGCGGAGGGCTGCATCCCCGGTGGAACCCTGCGCAACTACGACAGCTACGGGCACAAGATCGGCACCCTCACTGATGACCAGAAGCACCTGCTGTGCGACCCGCAGACCAGCGGTGGCCTCCTGGTGGCCGTTACCCCGGAGGGTGAAGCCGGGTTCCTCACCGTGGCGGCCGAACTGGGCCTGCAACTGTCGCCAATCGGCAAGCTGGTCGAGCGACAGAGCCACGCGGTCGAGGTGATCTGATGCGCCCCGACTGCACCGACTTCCGTCAGCTGTTCCTCGACGATGTGCCGATGATGGACATGCGCGCCCCCGTGGAATTCGCCAAAGGCGCCTTCCCGGGCGTGGTCAACCTGCCATTGATGAACGACCAGGAGCGGCAGAAGGTCGGCACCTGCTTCAAACAGCAGGGCCAGGCCGCCGCCATCGCCCTTGGCCACCAGTTGGTCAGCGGCACCACCAAACAGGCTCGGATGGATGCCTGGGTGGCGTTCACCCAGGCCAACCCGCAAGGTTACCTGTACTGCTTCCGGGGCGGCCTGCGTTCGCAGATCGTGCAAGGCTGGCTACGCGATGAGGCGGGTATCCAGTACCCGCGTGTCAAAGGGGGCTACAAGGCCATGCGCACCTTCCTGCTGGAAACCACTCAGCAGGCTGTAGCGCAATGCGATTTCGTGCTGGTAGGTGGCCTGACCGGTACCGGCAAGACCGATGTGCTGCACCAGCTGGACAACGTGCTCGACCTGGAAGGCCATGCCAACCATCGCGGTTCCAGCTTCGGCAAACGCGCCACTGCACAACCGGCACAGATCGATTTCGAAAACCAGCTGGCCATCGATGTGCTTAAAAAGCGCGCCCGCGGCTGCGAGCAGTTCGTGCTGGAAGATGAAGGCCGCATTGTCGGCAGCTGCACGGTGCCACTGGAGTTGTACCAGGGTATGCAGCAGTACCCGCTGGTGTGGCTGGAAGACAGCTTCGCCAACCGCGTGGAGCGCATCTTGCGCGACTATGTGGTCAACCTGAGTGCCGAGTTTATCGCCGTGCATGGCGAAGAGGATGGCCGTCGATTGTTTGCCGAGCGCATGCTGCAAAGCATGGCCAACATCTACAAGCGCTTGGGTGGGGAGCGCTATCAGCGGCTTTCGGAGATCCTGCGCCTCGCCCTTGAAGAGCAACAGCGCAGCGGCGCAGTGGACCTGCACCGGGGCTGGATCGAAGGCTTGCTGAACGAGTATTACGACCCGATGTATGCCTACCAGCGTGCGGCCAAGGCAGAGCGTATCGAGTTTGCCGGGGATGCGGTGGAAGTGCGCGAATACCTCAAAGCTCGGGTGCTGCGCGAACCGCACAAGTAAAAGCGGGGCCGCTTCGCGCCCCATCGCCGGCACAGGCATCGTCATTGCCCCGGGCTGAGCACCCGTTCCAGCTCTGCCGCCCGGTCGCGGGTCATGTCCATCATGCATGACCCTCCCTCCAGCTGCGCCATGGTCCCGCCACTGGCCTGCACATGGAACTGGCAATTGCCATCGCGGTAGGCCAGCCATTTACGCTGCACATCCCGCAGGCTTTTCTGCTGCCCGGCATCCAGCTTGCCCATCAACTGCTTGTACACCCGGTTCAGGCGCTGGTCCTGCACGTGCGTCTCGGCCTGGATGCACTGGCTCATGGCCACGGTGCTGGAGGCCTTGTCCATGCACTGGCCGTAGGCCGGCGTGTAATCGTCCGCCACGGCCAGCGGCAAAATGCCGGCCAGTGCCAGGCCTGTCAGGCAATGCTTGATCATGCAAACCCTCCTTGCGGATATCAAAACGACTGCGGCTGTTCCGGCGGCATCAGTACCTTGCCTGGCTGGAAGCGCAATGATTGCATCTGCGTTGCCGAATAGAGCGCCACGCCCAGCGCCGCAATCAACGCCACATCCAGCCAGTTCCAGCCCGGCATGTCGTCGGCGCTACGTGCCTTCCAGCAATGCCAGGCCTGCCCCAGGCAAAACACCCCAATGGCCGCCAGCCATAGATAAAAGCCAGCACCGAAACCGGTCAGGTCGTGGAACTCATAGCTCTGGTTGTCCGGAAGGCGGGTGATGCCGAAACTGCTGGCCGCCAGGTACGCCGCCACCAACCCGGCCAGCAATGCCAGGCGGCGGAACCGTCGATGGGCAAGAATGGCCAGGGCCAGCAGCGGGTTGGCAAACCATTGGTACAAGCCGAACGGCATACCCCATGGCCCGTACAGCAACATTTGCAGGGCCGGCATGTGGCGATCGCCACTCATCAGCGCGCCATCGAAAAACAGGGCGAGCAGATACAGCAGCAGGCTGATGCTAAGGTAGAAAACGGGCAAGGGGCACACCTGGAGGAAACGGGACAGCCTACGACCTTAACCCAGGCCCTGCCCCGCTTCCAGACCCTGGACGGTTGCCGCACGGAGACACCATGCGGCGCAAGACTAT
This sequence comes from Pseudomonas sp. GW460-LB5, assembly GCF_059423245.1. Lineage (NCBI taxonomy): Bacteria > Pseudomonadati > Pseudomonadota > Gammaproteobacteria > Pseudomonadales > Pseudomonadaceae > Pseudomonas > Pseudomonas sp. GW460-LB5. The sequence continues at coordinate 15,324 of NZ_JBWKXT010000021.1, read as the reverse complement.
GCAACGGGTGGCTCAAGCAACAAGCCATAGATACCCGAGTCAGACAATTCGCCGGCCACACACCAGCGTGCCCGCAGGGTGCCCTCCAGCACGAAGCCCTGGCGCTCGAGTGTGCGCGCCGAGCCTTGGTTGCGGGGGTCGATTTCGCCTTCCAGGCGGCGCAGGTGCAGGGTGTGAGCGAGGTAATCGATGAAGCAGGTCAATGCTTCGTCCATGTAGCCCCTGCCCTGCACGGCACTGGCCAGGCAGTAGCCGATTTCGCCGCGGCGGGACACATCGTCGATGTTGAACAGCTGCACCATGCCGATGAGTTCGCCGTTGTCACGGCGGTACATGCCAAGCTTCAGCTGGTCGCCATTGGCGTAGGCTTCGCGGTCGGCGGCCAGGGCGCTTTCGGCTTCGGCCAGGTCTTGCCAGGGGGCATGGTGCCAATAACGCATGACCTCGGGGTCGGCCATGATCGCTAGCCACTGCGCGGCATCGGCATGGCGCATGGGGCGCAATTGCAGACGCGGGCTGTCGAGGCAGAGGTCACTGGGGAAACTGCGGGGTGGGGTCACGCCGGATCTCCTGTCCATTGCTGGGGAGATGACAGTTTAACGTCAAGTGGCGTGACTGGGGCAGGTCTATGGAGTGTGTTTGAGGAGGCTTGGCTTGGGATTTTTAGTGGCGCGCCAATCGAGCGCCGCCCGCGCGGCGCTCGGTCTCAAAGACGACGGACAACTCAAGGGATACACTTGCCAGCCGCAACTGGCCCGCCGGACAGGCACACCAAGCCTTACTCAATTTCCCCTGTTCAAGCCCATTTCCATGTCATTGATCAGCGCCTTGGCCATGGCACTGAGAATCCGCGCCGCGCTGCCGGCGACCTTGTCGCCCTCCATCTCGGCCTCCTCGTTCAGGTGTTTGATGCAGCCGATCAGCACCGACAATTCATCGAATGCCAGATCAAGCGGTACACCTGGCTCTACCCGGTACAGCTCAAGGAATTTTTCCACGCCTGCGGTGCTGCGGGATGTGAGGTGGTTGGTCATGCCTTTGCCTCCAGCGCTTTCATATGGGCTAGCAGGGCATGCAGCTGGCTGGTCTGGGCCGACATGGCTTCGAGCAATGAAGCACGCAAAACCGGAGCTTCGGCGTCGAGATACTGGATGATGATGCTGGAAAGGGTGTCCATGACCTGTGTGGCCTGGGACTTGGCGGCTTGGTATGTCAGGTCTGTAACGGGTGGATCAGGGACCAGTTTTTTCATGATTGACTCCAATAGGTTCAAAGGAGCAACCACCTGAAATCCTTCTCACAGATTTGGGCGGCAGCCGTGCGCGAGGTGAGAAGCCCGTGTTGGAGTCACCACGGTCAGACCGAAGCCTGCACGCGCACAGCTGCCATGAACTGACAGGAAGACTACCAACGACGAGTTCTCACACTCGCTCGCCTTTTGGGCGAGCAATGAAGTTACCGCTGGAGCATTTCCCCGTATGTCAGACGGCATCCGACTGAGGTCGTAGGATAAATCCCAATCCTTGGCAACCTGAAGCATTTGGTTTCAGGTTCAGAATTTTCTTACAGCTGATGGCTAGCGCGATCCCTGTGGGAGCGGCCTTGTGCCGCGAAAGGGCCGCACAGCGGCCCCTAGGTATCAGCGGCGCTGCGGGAATTGCCGGGGCTGCTGTGCAGCCCTTTCGCGGCACAAGGCCGCTCCCACATTGACCGCGTCAGGCTGATCAATACTTCAGGCCACCTCAGCCCCATCATCCGGCCAATGCGGCTCGTTGGCGCCTGGCGGCGTCAGTGGTGGCAGCCCATACGCCGCCCGCGCATCGTCGCAGCTGGGGTTGTGCACCCCACCCTCCCACGATGCTTCGAACTCGCGGCAAGGGCTGGAGCGGTTGGCGTAAATGGTACAAGCAACTTCCTTACCGATCTCGCCTTCAAGGCTGACGCAACGGCAGGGCTTGGCATCGGTGCCGATCATGGCAACGCGGGTGGGGTTGATCTGTACCACCAGATCGTCCGGCACAACGCCCCCGGCAGACTGGCATTCGCCCCAGAAGAAGGACACACGGAAGTACCCGCAGCAGGCGCCGCAGTCAAGGCAAGGGTTATATTCAGACATGATGCCACGGAGGGAAGGTTGTTGTTATCGGGGCTGGCCCGCCGCGCCATTTTCAATCGAACCGGGGGCGGCTGGATAGAGGGCACATGCAAAAAATTTCGCCACTGATCCGGCCGCCTGCTTCATTCAGCGCAATGCCTTGTAGGTGGAGGCATCCCAACGCTGCAGCGCCAGGCCTTCGGTCGGGTCATAGGCATCACCACACACCTTGCTGAAGTGCGTGCGGGCTTCGCCGCAATGCACCAACCGGTCGTGCTTCTCCCCCTCGGTCAGCACCGTATACGATTTGCTGCGCATGGCTTGGTACTGCGTTTCGGCTGCGGCCATGGCCTGGTGATATTCCATCACCTGGCGGTCATCCAAGGCCAGTCGCTTGCCCAGTTGAACACCCCAGCGGGTCAGGCAGACTTCGGCGAAATGGCGAACGATAAGCCCGGGTTCCTTGAGCACCTTGCCATCGCCGGCACCATCTACCGATGCATTACCCACCAGCGTGGCATGACGCCCCGGCATTGGATAAATGCAGATTTGCGTGCCACTGGCGACGGTAGGAATTACGCAGGCAAACCCTTTGGACCGCTCATCCCGCGAATAGAAGCCGACGTATTCACGCACGTTCTGCGCTAGCGCGATGCGCTCGGCCTGCACATTGCCAACACCCGGCACCGGGTCGATGGCGAAGATATTCACCGGCACCTCCCGCAGTACCGGGTCATTTGCCATGGCGTTGGCCAGCATGTGGCAGCTGATACCACCCCGGCTCCAGCCCACCAGGTTCACCTGGGTTGGAATGCGCGGCTTGCGGAACATGCTGATGATGCGCTCTTGCAACGCCTGCGGGGTTGGCTGGCGATCACCGTAGTCGTAGGTGCGCCAGAACCACGAGGCCGTGGAGGAAACGTCCGGTACAGGTACACCAGCGTCCTTCAGCCGCTGGTATTCTTCCTCGCTCAGCTTGGTGCGCTGCCAACTGCTTTCGCCTTTGATCACCTGCAGCACATGGTTGACGTTTTCTTCCCAGCCGCGGCCGAACAATTGGCCGGTCCAGTTGAAGTAGCCACCGGGTTCTACGAACAGGTTGTCATCCTGAAGGTTGCCGCTGCCTGGGCCGTCTACGGCGATCCAGTGGGCAAATTCGCGGCCCTCGTCATTTGCGGCCAGGGTCGAGACCAGCTCGCCGTTCCAGAAGTTGGGGTTTGCGTCGTCGAAACGGTGAGAACCGGTACCGCAGAAATAGGCGGTGAACACACTCATTGGGGAGTCTCTGTGGTGAGAAATGAGTGCTGAAGATAGGTAGGCAGATCGGGGAAATGCAGGCGGAAAGCTCGCCCTGGGGTAGATATGGGGCTGCCTGGCAGCCCCAACTGGCTTATTTGCGAGCCAGCCCATCAGCCCGGAACATCTGCCGGATCCCGCGGATGGCCTGGCGTATGCGGTCCTGGTTCTCGATCAGGGCAAAGCGCACATGGTCATCACCATATTCGCCAAAACCGATGCCCGGCGACACGCACACCTTGGCCTCGGCCAGGAGTTTTTTGGCAAACTCCAGCGACCCCATATGTGCATATTGCTCAGGGATCTTCGCCCACACGTACATCGACGCCTTGGGGTTCTCAACCATCCAGCCCAGTTCGTGCAGCCCTTTCACCAGCAGGTTGCGGCGCTGGCGATACTGTTCGGCAATGTCGCGCACGCACTGCTGATCGCCTTCCAGCGCGGCAATGGCAGCCACCTGCAACGGGGTAAAGGTGCCGTAGTCGTGGTAGCTCTTGATGCGCGCCAGGGCGCTGACCAGTTCGGGGTTGCCGACCATGAAGCCGATCCGCCAGCCCGCCATGTTGTAGCTCTTGGACAGGGTAAAGAACTCTACGGCAATGTCCTTGGCACCAGGCACCTGCATGATCGACGGGGCCTTCCAGCCGTCGTAGACGATGTCGGCGTAGGCCAGGTCATGCACCACCAGCACGTCGTACTGCTTGGCCAGGGCCACCACGCGCTCGAAGAAGTCCAGTTCCACGCACTGAGCAGTGGGGTTGGACGGGAAGCCGAGGATCATCATCTTCGGCTTGGGGATCGACTCACGGATCGCCCGCTCGAGTTCGTTGAAGAAGTCCACACCCGGTACCAGCGGCACTGAACGCACCTGGGCACCGGCGATGACCGCACCGTAGATGTGGATGGGGTAGCTGGGGTTGGGCACCAGCACCGTGTCGCCCTGGTCGAGCGTGGCCAGCATCAGGTGGGCCAGGCCTTCTTTCGAGCCGATGGTGACGATGGCTTCGCTTTCCGGGTCGATGTCGACCTCGTAGCGTTCCTTGTACCAGTTGGAAATGGCCCGGCGCAGACGCGGGATACCGCGAGAGGTGGAATAGCCGTGGGTGTCTTCCCGCTGGGCAACCTGCACCAGCTTCTCGACGATGTGCGGCGGTGTAGCGCCGTCGGGGTTGCCCATGCTCAGGTCGATGATGTCTTCGCCACGGCGGCGGGCAGCCATCTTGAGCTCGGCAGTGATGTTGAAAACGTAAGGGGGGAGACGATCAATGCGCGCAAAGCGGCGCGGCGAACCTGGGTTAGCCATGGCTTCCTCTGAGGACGTAAGCGCCCGGAACCGTCCGAGCGACGTTGGCCGATGTGGCGGCCTGACTCAGAAGATAATGCCGAAACATAAAATATGTAAAGGACATTTTCCTGTTTTGTCATATATTTTCAGACGTATTATTTGAAAAGCCAGATTTCATGTTTCCTGTGCTGGCCTCTTCGCGGGCGAGCCCGCGAAAGGGCCGGCACAGGAAGACAGGCATAAAAAAACCCCGGCACATGGCCGGGGTTTTCGTGAAACAGGCAGCAGTTTCAGCGTGCGTAGGTCATCAGCACGTCCGCAGCGGTTTGGCTGTCCACGCCCATCATCACGCTCAGGGCAGTGACGGTGAGGATCGAGAAGCCGAACACCTTGCGGGCCCACTTGCTGTCGTCCTCTGCCTTGTAGCCACCCCAGGCCATGTACAGCCAGTACAGGCCCATGGCAGCTGCCACGGCCAGGTAGCCGAGGCCGGCGTAACCGCCGAGGGTAAGCATCAAGGTGGCGAGCACGAAGGCCAGCACGTACAGCACGATCTGCTTCTTCGCCGCGAGGATGCCACGTGCCACCGGCAGGACCGGGATGTTGGCAGCGCTGTAATCCTTGAAGCGGAAGATGGCGATGGCAAAGCTGTGCGGCATCTGCCACAGGCTGAACATCACCAGCAGGGTTACCGCAGCCAGGTCGAAGCTGTTGCTTACGGCGCAGTAGCCGATCACCGGAGGCATGGCACCCGACAGGCTGCCGACCAAGGTGCCGTGCACCGATTTACGCTTCAGCCACAGGCTGTAGAAACCGACGTAGACGATGAAGCCTACAGCTGCGCAGAACGCCGACAGCGGGTTGGCCTGGACATACAGCAGGCTGAAACCCGCCACCCCGAGCAGGGTGGCGTAGATCAGCGCGAGGGGCAGCGACATGCCGCCCTGCACCATGACGCGGTTCTTGGTGCGCTCCATCTTGTGGTCGATGTCACGGTCGATGCAGTTGTTGAACACGCATCCGGACGCAACCACCAGCGAAGTACCGATCACCACCGCCAGGAACAAGGCGAAGTCCACATGGCCCTTCGAGGCAAGGAAGAAACCGCCTGCCACGGAAAGCACGTTACCGAAAATGATCCCCGGTTTGGTGATTTGGATAAAGTGCTTAACGGACATGCAGTCTTACCTCACTTGGCCATCATTTCGATGTGGATGTTGAACATGATCCACAGCGACAGGCCGACCAGCAGTGCAATTACCAGTACGGTGAACAGGAACGTCGACACGTTGTTGCGTTGCTCTTTCGAGCGGTCCATGTGCAGGAAGTACACCAGGTGTACAACTACCTGGATCACGGCCATGGCAACAATGATCAGAACGGTCAGGTTCTTCGGCAGGCTGGCGGTCATGGCCAGTGCGAACGGGATCGCAGTCAGGATGATCGACAGGACAAAGCCGATCATGTACGACTTGACGCTGCCGTGGTTACCTTCGTGATGAGTGTCGTGTGCGCTAGCCATTACAGAACCCCCAGCAGGTAGACGACGGTGAACACGCAGATCCAGACCACGTCCAGGAAGTGCCAGAACAGGCTCAGGCAGCTCATGCGGGTCTTGGCGGTCGGCGTGATGCCATGCTTGTTGATCTGGTACATCATGATTGCCATCCAGATCAGGCCGGCAGTCACGTGCAGACCGTGGGTACCTACCAGGGCGAAGAACGCCGACAGGAAGCCACTGCGCTGCGGGCCGAAGCCCTCGCTGATCAGGTGATGGAACTCATAGATTTCCATCGCGATGAAGCCTGCACCGAACAGGAAGGTCACAGCCAACCAGCCCAGTACACCGGCTTTCTTGCCATCGAACATCTTCAGCATGGCGAAGCCGAAGGTGATCGAGGACAGCAGCAGGAACAGCGTTTCAACAGCTACGAAATCGAGCTGGAAGATGTCATGACCCGACGGGCCGCCGGCAAAACTGCCGGACAGCACCGCGTAGGTGGCGAAGAGCGACGCAAACAGGATGCAGTCGGTCATCAGGTACAGCCAGAAACCCAGTACGGTCATCTGGCCCGAGTCGTGGTGGTGGTCGTCATGCCCATGGTCGTGACCATGAGCAGCGCCGCCGTGCATTACTTGACTGGACATTGATTACACCCGCTCAAACGATTCGACACGTGCGCCGGCAGGCAGAGCACCTGCTTTGGCCAGCGCTTTCATACGCTCGCCTTCGATGCGCGCCACTTCTTCGGCCGGAACCATGTAGCCCTGGTCGTCACGTGCAGCGTGGCGAACGAAGACTGCGATGGTTGCCAACAGGCTCGCGCCCACCAGCCACCAGATGTGCCAGATGAAGGCGAAGCCGAACACGGTCAGGAACATACCCATGAACAGACCGGTGGAGGTGTTGCTCGGCATGTGGATCGCTTCGTACTTGGCCGGGACCTTGTACGCAACACCGGCTTCCTTGGCTTCGTGCCAGGCGTCCAGACCAACTTTCTCAGGCATGTGAGCGAAGTTGTAGAACGGCGGTGGCGACGAAGTGGACCACTCGATGGTACGGCCGCCCCATGGGTCGCCAGTGACGTCCATGTTGTCTTTGCGGTCGCGAACCGACACGAAGATCTGGATCAGCTGGCAAGCGATACCGAACAGGATCAGCACGGCGCCGACAACGGCTACGTACAGGTAGGGTTCCCACAGTGGGTTGTCGGAGTGGTTCAGACGACGGGTCATGCCCATGAAGCCCAGGGCGTACAGCGGCATGAACGCAACGTAGAAGCCCGACAGCCAGAACCAGAAGGCAGCTTTGCCCCACTTCTCGTTCAGGGTGAAACCGAAGGCTTTCGGGAACCAGAAGGCGAAACCGGCGATGTAGCCGAATACCGCGCCACCGATGATCACGTTGTGGAAGTGCGCAATTACGAACAGGCTGTTGTGCAGAACGAAGTCAGCACCCGGAACGGCCAGCAGTACGCCGGTCATGCCACCGATGGAGAAGGTGACCATGAAGCCCAGGGTCCAGAGCATCGGTGCGGTGAAGCGCACACGGCCTTGGTACATGGTGAACAGCCAGTTGAACAGCTTCACACCGGTCGGGATGGAGATCAGCATCGTCGCCAGGCCGAAGAAGGTGTTGACGCTGGCGCCGGCACCCATGGTGAAGAAGTGGTGCAGCCATACCGCAAAGCCAAGGATGGCGATCGCGCCCGATGCGTAAATCATCGAGTGATGGCCGAACAGGCGTTTGCCAGAGAACGTCGAGGTAACTTCCGAGAACACGCCGAAGGCCGGCAGGATCAGGATGTAAACCTCAGGGTGACCCCACGCCCAGAACAGGTTGACGTACATCATCGGGTTCCCACCAAGCTCGTTGGTGAAAATGTGGAAGTCCAGATAACGGTCAACAGTCAGCAGAGCGAGTGCAGCAGTCAGAATCGGGAACGAAGCAACGATCAGTACGTTGGCCCAGGTGCAGGTCCAGGTGAAGATCGGCATGTCCATCAGCTTCATGCCAGGTGCGCGCATCTTCATCACGGTGACGAGGAAGTTCACGCCGGTAAGCGTCGTACCCAGTCCGGATAGCTGTAGCGCCCAGATGTAGTAGTCGACACCCACCCCAGGGCTGTACTGAATGCCTGCGAGCGGCGGATAGGCAACCCAGCCGGTCTTGGCGAATTCACCAACGCCCAGCGAGATGTTGACCAGCAGCACGCCTGCCAGCAGCAGGTAGAAGCTCAGGGAGTTCAGGAACGGGAAGGCAACGTCACGTGCACCGATCTGCAGAGGAACCGCCAGGTTCATCAGGCCGGTGAAGAACGGCATCGCCATGAAGATGATCATGATCACACCGTGAGCGGTGAAGATCTGGTCATAGTGTTCAGGCGGCAGGTAGCCTTCGGAGCCACCGGTAGCGGCAGCCAGCTGGGTACGCATCATGATGGCGTCGGCAAAGCCGCGCAGCAGCATGACCATCGCGACGATGATGTACATCACGCCGATCTTTTTGTGGTCGACAGTAGTCAGCCACTCGCTCCACAAGTAGGTCCACTTGCGGAAATAGGTGATAAGACCGACGACAGCGATACCGCCGAGCGCGATCATGGCAAGCGTCACCATGACTATCGGCTCGTGATAGGGTATCGCCTCCAGGCTTAATTTACCGAACATCTCTTACTCCTCTGCACCGGCAGCTGGTTGCATACTCGATTCCACACCCTTGGTTGTGGCCAGATCTTTGCTGCCTGCTTCTTCGTGGCTACGACCGCGGTTCATGCCTTCGTACTTGTCGACGATCAGCTGGAACTGCTCTGGCGAAGCCTCGCTATACAGCGCGACCGGGTTGTTTTCGCTTGGTTTGGCCAAGGCGTCGTATTCAGCCTTGTCCAGCTTCTTCGGCGACTGCTTGACTTCAGCGACCCACTTGTCGAAGTCTTCCTGAGAGGTGGCAGTAGCCTTGAATTTCATGCCGGTGAAGCCAGCACCGCTGTAGTTGGCGCTGATACCGTCAAACACACCGTTTTCGTTGGCGATCAGGTGCAGCTTGGTGGTCATGCCGGCCATGGCGTAGATCTGGCCGCCCAGGCCCGGGATGAAGAACGAGTTCATCACGGCGTCGGAAGTGACGCGGAAGTTGACCGGGGTGTTAGCCGGGAAGACGATCTTGTTGACCGTGGCAATGCCCTGTTCCGGGTAGATGAACAGCCACTTCCAGTCCAGTGCGACAACGTCGATCTGGATCGGCTTCACGTCCGAGTCCAGCGGACGGTACGGGTCCAGCTTGTGGGTGGAGTGGTAAGTGACGTAACCCAGGGCGATGATGATCAGGATCGGGATGATCCACACCGCAGCCTCGATCTTGGTCGAGTGCGACCAGTCAGGGGTGTAGGTGGCTGCCTTGTTGGAAGCACGGTACTTCCAGGCGAACGCCAAGGTCATGATGATCACAGGGATAACCACCAGCAGCATCAGGCCGGTAGCGATCAGGATCAGGTTCTTTTGCTCAATGCCGACCTGTCCCTTCGGGTCGAGCAGGGTCCAGTTGCACCCACTGAGTAAAAGCATGCCTAAAAAGGGCAATATGCCAAACAGTCTGGGGTAACGCTTTTTACTCATCTCACGACCTCTAGATCAGCTTGCTTCAATGCAATTTGTGTTTTGGTAGCCAACACTTCGTCCTGCCAAGTGAGGCATTTTGCGCCCGTACTCGCTCCTGCCTGGGGTCCGACTGCAGGACCTTGGCTTCAAGCGTTGTTAGCGGTGCTTATGGTTTCGTAGGCAACAGGCCTGTACTTCAGACCAAGTCCATTTGGTGCGGGAAAACGCGGAGGGGGGTCCGCCCGGTATCGCCGTTGGGCGAAACTTGACGAAGTCAGCAAAAAGGAGCGCTGGGGCTTCCTTCAATCCTGCGACTCGCAAGCAGTGCCGAACGGAAATTGGGGGCGATTGTAGTGAGGTCGCCAACCCTTGACTATGACTTATTGAGCAACAGTCTTTTACAGAATGTGCAACAATGCTGCTCGATAATTCAACTTCGCGACAGTTTGTCGCACCCCGCTTGCCAGGCCTCAAAGCCGCATTCTACAAGGCTTTGTGATTGATCTGGATCAAGCGGTGAGCGACTTTTCCCTCTTCACATGCGCTGTAAAAGACCCTATGCGATTCGGGACTTTTGTCTAAGCCTGGCGTCGGTTGCGGTAGATCCCGAGCGGCACCAGGATGGCGGTGAGCACGAACGCCACAAGCGCCCATTGCGCCAGCGACAAACCGAGGAGTGGCGGGTACGGGGTGCTGCAGAAGCCGTCGACCTGGAATGCCAGCGGCCACAGCTTGGCCAGCGGCAGGTCATCCACGATCGGCTGGAGGGTGTCGATGCCGCAACTGACCATGGGGTTGGCGAGTATATACACATGGTTGCCGGCCGCAATGATTCCGCCAATCGCGCTGAGCACAACCAGTGCTTCGAAGAAGGTCAGGCTGCGGCGCCCGGGCATCGCTGCGGCGATGAAGGCAAACACGGCAATGAACAGCAGCGCGTAACGCTGCAGGATACACAACGGGCACGGTGCCTCGCCCAGTACCACTTGCATGTAGAGGGCGCCGCCAATCAGCGAAAGGCAGATCAGGCCCAACAGCACCAGAAAGCGCCGTTCCCGATTCAGGCGCGATGTTTGTTCGTTCATTGCCGGTTCCTTCGATGGATAGTGGCAGCGTGGTCCGCCTGCCTGGGCGCAAGTCTACACGCTGGGCAGGGCCTTTGAGCGTGCCGAGGAAGCGGCGTGACAGCACTGCGCAGGGCTATCCGGTGTGGCTGAGACCGGCCGCAACAACGTCGGTTCAACGCCGGGCGGCAAAAAAACGGCTGCACGGGTACCGCGCAGGGGCAAGCCCCTCGACACCCGGGAGTGAAGGATACCGTGATTAAAGGAGGATTAAAGATGAAAGCTGAGCAGGCGCTTTTCATCTCTCCTTATATATAGGCAGGAAGGAGTACTGTGGCTGGGATACATATTTGTGCCTGTACCGGCCCGAAGAACTCGTAGCGGCTCTGCTGCTCCGGCACACCCAGGCCCTTCAACTGGCGCTTCACCGCCGCCATGAACGCCTTTGGCCCAAGGAAGTAGGCATCCACATCCCGCTCCTGCGGCAGCCACTCGGCCAGCAGGTCCTCACTCAGCAGGCCGACGGCATCGGCCTCGGCGCCCTCCGCAGGCTCCGCATAGCAGTAGAAGCGCTTAAGCTGCGGATAACGCGCCGCCAGGCCATCGACCCAGTCACGGAAGGCATGCACCGCACCGTTACGCGCACAGTGGATGAAGTGCACCTCACGCCGGGTTTGCAGCGCGGCCTGCAACATCGCCAGGGTCGGTGTAATGCCTACGCCGCCACTGATCAGCACCAGCGGCTTGTCGCTGGCTGCCAGGGTAAAGTCACCCGCAGGCGGGAACAGTTGCAGGGTCTCGCCCACCACCAGCTGATCGTGCAGGTAATTGGAAACCTTGCCGCCCGCCTCGCGCTTGACGCTGATGCGGTACTCCTTGCCATCGCACAGCGCCGACAGGGAGTAGTTGCGGCGCTGTTCGGCTCCGTCAATGTCCAGTTTCAGGCCGATGTACTGGCCTGGCTCGGCCTTGAGCACGGGCTTGCCATCCACCGGTACAAAGTAGAACGAGACGATCTCGCTGCTTTCCTGCTCGCGGCGTACCAGGCGGAATGCGCGGGTACCGCGCCAGCCGCCCTCGGCCTCTTCCTTCTGTTTATAAAGGTTTTCCTCTGCACCCATCAGGATGTCGGCCAGCTGACCATAGGCCGCGGCCCAGGCATCGATCACTGCCGGGGTGGCAATTTCCTTGCCCAACACTTCTTCGATGGCGCGCAGCAGGCAACTGCCGACGATCGGGTAGTGCTCCGGCAGAATCTGCAGGGCAACATGCTTGTTGATGATCTGCCCAACCAGGCCGCCCAACTGCTCCAGCTGGTCGATGTGGCGGGCATACAGGAGCACGCCGTTGGCCAAGGCGCGTGGTTGGTCACCACTGGCCTGGTGGGCCTGGTTGAACAGTGGGCGTACCTCTGGGTACTCGTTGAGCATCATCTTGTAGAAGTGGGTGGTCAGTGCTTCGCCGCCGCTTTCCAGCAGGGGGACAGTGGCCTTGATGATTGCACGTTGTTCGGCATTGAGCATTGCAGCAACTCCTGAGCCTGTGGCTTCAAATGACTGCCCTTGCCGTTTCAGCATTCGTGCCAACTTTCACAGCCAGCAAAATCAAGGGTTTGATGCAGCCCATGTCAAAATGACTCGGCTCGATGTATAGTCATATGGACCTACAGGAGTCAATATGACTACAAAGCCGTTGCTAACCGCCCTGCTGCCCCTCGTCAGTGATCTGTCCCGCGATTTGCCCGATCAGGAGCGCTACCGCCGCCTGCTGCAGGCCATGCGCAGCCTGCTGCCGTGCGACGCCGCTGCGCTGCTGCGCCTGGACGGTGAATGGCTGGTACCCCTGGCTGTGGACGGCCTGAGCCCCGACACCCTGGGCCGCCGATTCCGGGTCAGTGAGCATCCGCGGTTCCAGATTTTGCTCAGCCGACCGGAACCCACCCGGTTTGCCAGCGACTCCGAACTGCCCGACCCCTACGATGGCCTGGTCAACGCCGCGGATGCCGACCTTGAAGTGCACGACTGCATGGGCTGCCCATTGATGGTCGATGAACGCCCGTGGGGCCTGGTCACCCTCGACGCCCTCACCCCCGGGCAATTCCAGAGCCTGGAGCTGGATGCCCTGCAGGCCTTCGCCAGTTTGGCGGCCGCCACCGTTACCGTGGCCGAGCGCATCGAGCACCTGGCCCTGCGTGCTGAAGACGAACACCTGCGCGCCGAGATCTACCGTCAGGCCAGCGGCCAGGACAAAGAGCTGATTGGCCAGAGCGCCGCACACAAGCGCCTGGTAGAAGAAATCCGCCTGGTCGGCGGCAGCGACCTCACCGTGCTGATCACCGGCGAAACCGGGGTTGGCAAGGAACTGGTGGCCCAGGCCCTGCACCAGGCCAGCAGCCGCGCCGACAAGCCGCTGGTCAGCCTCAACTGTGCCGCCCTGCCCGACACCCTGGTCGAGAGCGAACTGTTCGGCCATGTACGCGGTGCCTTCACCGGTGCGCACGGCGAACGCCGTGGCAAGTTCGAACTGGCCAACGGTGGCACGCTGTTCCTCGACGAAGTGGGCGAACTGCCACTCACCGTGCAGGCCAAGCTGCTGCGGGTGCTGCAAAGCGGCCAGCTGCAACGCCTGGGCTCGGACCGCGAGCACCGGGTGGACGTGCGCCTGATCGCCGCTACCAACCGCGACCTGGCTGCCGAAGTGCGCAATGGCAACTTCCGCGCCGACTTCTACCACCGCCTCAGCGTATACCCACTACACGTGCCGCCCTTGCGCGAACGTGGTCGAGATGTACTGCTGTTGGCTGGCTATTTCCTTGAACAGAACCGATCGCGACTTGGCCTGAACAGCCTGCGCCTGAGCCACGACGCCCAAACCGCGCTGGTCGCCTACGACTGGCCAGGCAATGTGCGCGAACTGGAACACCTGATTGGCCGTTCGGCACTCAAGGCGCTCGGCCAGCACCCTGACCGGCCACGTATCCTCACCCTCGAAGCCATCGACCTGGACCTGCGCGTTACCCCCCCGACAACGGGCTCACAACCCTCCTCTGCAGCCCCGCTGCAGGTGGCAGCATTGCCTGAAGGCGGCTTGCGCGAAGCGGTCGATATCTACCAGCGCCAGGCGATCGAAGCCTGCCTGCAACGGCATCAGGACAACTGGGCGGCGGCCGCCCGTGAGCTGGGCCTGGACCGCGCAAACCTGAGCCGATTGGCCCGCCGGCTGGGGCTTCGCTGAGGTTCACCTACAAAAGGATTAACCCAGAAAGCCATCTGGTTGCTTCCTGCCCGGCTGCTATATCTCCCTAACCACCCGTTTTTCGACTGCCTGGTCGAGACTGCGCCTAACAACCCTGAAAGGGTGTGTTACGCCGGTTGTGGCCCGAACAGTCGGGCCGGGGGATCCGGATACCAGCAGGGAGCATCCATGGACAACATCGTCGTCGCCGATAAGCAATCCGAAGTCGCCACGCAGAGCGCCTGGGGCAATATCAATCTCAAAGGGCCAGGCGTCGTGCAGATGCCGGTATCTCCCGACAAGGTGGCTACCGTTACCCAGCGCGGGCAGGACCTGATCGTCACCCTCAAGTCGGGTGAAAAGGTCACCATCGGCAACTTCTTCGCCGTGGACCAGGCCGGGGTCGGCAGCGACATGGTCTTCGTCGGCGAAGACGGCACCCTGTGGCATGCCCAGTACGATGCGGCAGCGTTCACCGGCTTTACCTTCGAAGACGTGGCCTCGCTGGACGAACTGGTAGCGGGTATCGGCACCGCCGGCAGTGCCATGCCGACCTGGGCGATTGCCGGGCTCAGCCTGCTCGGCGTGGGCGGCGCAGCGGCAGCGGCAAACAACGGCGGCGGTGGCAGCAGCGGCGGTTCCGACCCCGACACCGCCGCACCGGCCACGCCTATCGACCTGCTGGTGTCGCCGGATGGCCTGCGCCTGAGCGGCCGCGGTGAAGCGGGCACCACGGTTAACATCCGCGATGCCGCTGGCAACCTGATCGGCAGCGGCACCGTGGGTGCCGACGGCAGCTTCAACGTGACGTTGAACCCACCGCAGGTCAACAGCGAGAACCTTGAAGTCACCCTGACCGATGGCGCCGGAAATGTCTCGGCGCCAGGCACCGTCACCGCCCCGGACGCAACCGCGCCACTGGCACCGACCGACCTCGCGATCAATGAACAGGGCGCCAACCTTACCGGTCGCGGCGAACCCGGCGCCACCGTGCAGGTGCGCGATGCCGCCGGCAACCTCATCGGCAGTGGCCTGGTGAACGCCGACGGTACCTTCAGCCTCACCCTTTCGCCCGCCCAGGCCAATGGCGAGGTACTGGACATCCGCCAGGTCGATGCCGCTGGCAACAGTTCGATACCACTGGAATTCACAGCCCCGGACATCACCGCCCCAGGTGCCCCGACCGAGCTGGCCGTCAGCGCGGATGGCACCGTCCTGACCGGCCGTGCCGAACCGGGCAGCACTGTGCGTAT
>NZ_JBWKXT010000020.1:0-94122 GCF_059423245.1 Pseudomonas sp. GW460-LB5 | reverse complement strand
AGATCCCCCACAGTCCACCCTACAGGCCCACCTTCCAGAGGCCCCAGAGGAGACACCCATGAAAGGTACCGCGCTTTCGGCCCTGTTCGCGGCCGCCACCCTGCTGGCTTCGCCGGTGTTCGCCGCCGATGACCTCTGCAACACCAACCTGCAAAAGATCGACGACAGCATGGCCACCGCCGGCGCCACCTCCGAAGGCCTGGACAAGGCCCTTACCGAGCAGGTGGACAAAGCCAAAGCCGCCCAGGCCTCGGGCGACACCAAGGAATGCATCGCCATCACCAGCAAAGTGCTGGAGCGCCTGGAAAAAACCGAGAAAGGCAGCGGCTCCGGCAGCGGCGGCGCGTGAACCATGAAGCGGGCGACAGGACCGGCTGTCGACGTCGCCCGCGCAATGGCGTATACTCCATCCCACGTGCCGTAAGGTGCGTTAGCGTAACGCTAGTGTGGGGCCGATTAGGATTCGACGCCGGTAGCGAAACTCTAGGTGCATGCCGAGTTGGTAACAGAACTCGTAAATCCACTGTTGCAACTTTTATAGTTGCCAATGACGAAAACTACGGCGCGGAGTACAAGCTGGCTGCGTAAGCAGTCCTCTTGACCCGTTGCTTCTGGTAGCTTCGGCTCCAGCAATCACTAGGGGATGCCTGTAAACCCGAACTGATTGTCATACAGAACAGGATCGTCGCGTAGCACGTTGTGGGCGAAGTGACTAAAACTTACACAACTCATCCAAAGCACCCTGCCCGTCGGGCGGCTGCGGATTAAATCAGTAGACACGGCTACGCATGTAGTACCGACAGCGGAGTACTGGCGGACGGGGGTTCAAATCCCCCCGGCTCCACCAAATCCAAAGAAGAAGACGCCCTCGGGCGTCTTTTTTTGTGTCTGGATTTTGGGATCTGCGGTCGAAAAATCGGATTTACCCCCTTTCTTGTAGGGCGTTTCCCAAAGATACTCCCAGCGCCTGTTTTCCGTTGCGGTCATTTTTTCAGGGTTTTAGTCTCGGTGGGTCGTTGCTCATCAACGACCGGCTTTGACAGGCCGCAACGATACACAGCGCGCATAACCGTTCATGGCGGTTGTGCATGGGGCACGCTCGCGTGCGCCGGTTTCTGTGTTCGCCGGTCTGTCAACCCATGCACAGCTGCCACCATTCCGTTTGACAGCGGGTTGGCGGTGGCCCCTATCGAGAACACAGCACAATGTTAAAGATTGTTCCTGACCCACCTCACCACCTCCACTCCCTGGAAGACACGATCATGATGGCCTCGGACTACGCACTCTGTGCAGAAGCCGTAGCCCAGCAGGCGATGCTGATGCAGCCCAGGTCGCCCGCATCGGTGTTGATCATGGCCTCGATGCACGAGCTCGAAACCCTGCGCCGATTACTCGAGTCAGCGCTGACGCAAATACAGCAGCCAGCGAACCCGCAACCGATGCACTGATTCGCATACCGAGCGAAAAACCTGTGGGAGCCCGGCTTGCCGGTGATAGGGCCAGCCCAGGCAACCACCAGACCAGGGAGATTGATCAATGACCACCGAAGACACCAACTGCACAGTCGGCAAAACTATCTTCTTTCAAGGCGAAAACCAGACCCACCCACTGTTCCGCATCGAACCCGGCATCCCTTGCCAGAACGCGCGCGAACAGGCTTCAGAACTGATGGGCTATGCGCGGGACCTGACTATCGATGGCCTGATGGAAGACAAGCCCAAGCTGATCTGGGCGGCGCATTACCTCTGTGCGTTAGGTAAAGCGCTGTTGGATGATGCCGAACTCGGCATGATGCGTTGAGGTCGAACTCTTGCATTACGTGGCCGCAACCACACGACCTAGGTAGCGGCCACATCATCAAAATGCGGAAAGCTTTCTTTCAAACGCTCAATAGTTGATCCCCATTTCAGTATTTTCTGCCGGCACACCGTATTGTGATCGCCGCCCCCATTCTCCCGAACTGCCTGCCCGATCGGTGGATTTGCAATCCCTCCACCGGAACGAATACTCGCACGGCCTGAGGTCATCAATGATTGCTGCGAGGTTGCCAGCACTAGACCGCACAGCGCCGCCATTGGAAAGTACTGCCGCTCTAGCTGCGTTCAGTCGACCAAGGCGTGAGCGAGTCTTCAGTTGGTTGCCATGATGGTCGTCGCGAGCAACCTTGCCATGATCACAGTGCATGACGAGTCTTGGCGAAGATTTCGGCAAGCAGACAGCATGTGAGCGTGAAACAAAAAAGGGTGCGCAAACAGCGAAAGCTCTTACAATCAAAGGCCGAATTTCCTACACATTTTCTGCCCCCATTGATGCCGAGAGCAGCCCGTGAGTAATCCTGATAGCTCATCCGCGCCACTTGTTGACGTAGCGAAGCTAGCCGCATCCCTTCAGCGTTTTGCAGATGATCGCGACTGGCAACAGTTCCACTCCCCCAAAAATCTGATCCTGGCTCTTACTGGCGAAGTTGGGGAGCTGTGCGAGATTTTCCAATGGATGAATGATGCCGATTCTCTCTCCGCAGCTAAAGATGACGAGATTGGCCAAGCCGTCAAAGACGAGCTGGCGGACGTACTGATGTACCTGGTTCGGCTAAGCGATGTACTTGGCATTGACCTCAACGAGGCCGTGACACAGAAACTCGCCTCGAATGGCGAGAAGTATCCCGTGGATAAAGCCAGAAGCAGCAGCAAGAAGTACGACCGACTCTGACCATTACGCACCTAAGGACAACCCGTGATCGTTTACGCTGCGACCAAACAGCAATTTCTTAAAGACAACGATAACGATGACATTGAGGAGGTGATCCTCAGGCATTACAAGGAAGCTACCGGCAAGAACGTTGGCACCTCGGAAATCAGGTCTTGGCAAGGATCCCTGACGTACATGGCCAAAGTCCTTAGAGACGAGGGCCTGCCGAGCGATGCAGGGCTGGCCATTGAACTGCACATTCCGCAGTCGTCGAAGCGAATCGACTTTCTGCTCACCGGTCGCGACGAAAACCAGGCAAAAAAGGCCGTACTGATCGAGCTCAAGCAATGGAGTAAGGCCAACGCCACAACCAAGGATGCCATCGTCAAAACGGCACTGGGTGGCGGCCTTGTTGAGACCATTCACCCGTCCTACCAGGTATGGTCCTATGCAGCGCTGCTGGAAGGCTTCAACGAGGCGGTGTATGACAAAAGCATCGAAATCCGGCCGTGTGCCTACCTCCATAACTACGTTAGCGACGGAGTCATAGATTCAGCCCACTATGAGCACCACATCAGCAAGGCTCCGCTGTTTCTGAAAGGCCCGGAAGAGCTCAGTAAACTCAGAAGCTTTCTGAAAACACATATAACTCATGGCGACAACAAAGAAGTTCTCTACGAGCTCTCCGAAGGAAAAATTCGCCCCTCCAAGGCCCTGGCCGAAGCGCTGGGGGGGTTGATGAAAGGCAAGCCCGAGTTCGTATTGATTGACGATCAGAAAGCAATTTTTGAGTCGGCGCTGGCGGCGGCAAGCGAGGCCTCGGACCAAGCACCCAAGGTAATGATCATCGAAGGTGGACCGGGCACCGGGAAAACTGTTCTGGCTATCAATCTGCTGGTGAGGCTCACCGAACTGAAGCTGATGAGCAAATACGTCTCCAAGAACGCAGCCCCACGCAAGGTTTACGAAAGCAAACTGGTTGGCACCATCAAACGCAGCCATTTCTCGAATTTCTTCTCAGGCTCTGGGGCATTCATCGACACTGAGTCCAACACATTCGATGCGCTTATCGTGGACGAAGCTCACCGACTGAACGAGAAAAGCGGGCTTTACGGAAACCTTGGGGAAAACCAGATCAAGGAGCTGATTGATTCAGCGAAATGCTCAATTTTCTTCATTGATGAAGACCAGCGTGTAACTTTGAGCGATATCGGCAGCAAGCAGGCAATACGCGCCTTTGCGAAAGCCAAGGGTGCAGTGGTTGAAGAACACGTGCTGTCTTCGCAATTTCGCTGCAGTGGTTCCGACGGTTACCTGGCATGGCTGGATGACACGCTAAGTATCCGCTCGACGGCAAATCCGACGCTTGAGACTCAAGAGTACGAGTTTAAGGTGTTCGACTCACCTCAGGCGATGCATGAAGCAATCAATGAGAAAAACCACGGAAACAAAGCGCGTGTGGTCGCGGGCTATTGCTGGCCTTGGTTGAGCAAGAAAGACCCCACCGCTGCTGATATCGTCATTGGTGACTACAAACGCCAGTGGAACCTGGATCAGGATGGCAGCCTATGGATCGTCGCTGAGAACTCCGTCGAGCAGGTTGGCTGCATTCATACTTGCCAAGGTCTGGAAGTCGACTACATCGGGGTGATCATCGGGCCAGACCTAGTCGTACGTGACGGTAAGGTAGTGACATCGCCGGATGAGCGCGACAAGCACGATAAATCGATTCGCGGCTGGAAAAAAATGATGAAAGAGCAACCCACCCTCGCGAGAAATGAAACAGACCAGATCATCAAGAATACATACCGAACCCTGATGACACGCGGGATGAAGGGTTGCTATCTATACTGCACCGACAAAGAGACTGCGCAATACTTCAAGACTAGGCTTAGCCAACACAACAATCATTGACTGGATCGTTTGCTTCTGGCGCAGCCGGTGTTGGCAAAGGACGTGACTACCCCACCTGCGCCTTAAACGCATCGTACGCCGCTAACGGCAAGCTGATCCCCTCACGAACCGCACGAGCATAAGCTTGCTCCTTCCCCTTGCCCGGCAAGTAAACCCCCAAGGCTTCAAGCCGGGCCATCTGCTCACCCAACCGCGAAGCAAAGCACTCATCCAACAACCTGGGAGCAATCCCAATCACCAGCATCCCAGCCCCCGGCGATTCGCTACCAGCCCGAAAATCGCCTGCATCCAACGACCAATTAGCCCCCGTCACCCCCGCCGCCAGAACCTCAACCATCAACGCAATATTTGCCCCCCGACCACCCCCAAATGCCAACAACGTCCCATGCAGTGCCTCCCGCGCACTGCACGTTTCATTGCCTTGTGCATCAACCGCCCAGCCTGCCGGTATCGCCTCCCCCGCTTCAGCAGCCCGCAACAGGTTCACGTAGGCCGTGGCACTGCTGGCCTGGTCAATCGCCAGCAACCGCCCCGCTGCACTGGCGGCGGCAAATGCGATCGGGTTGGTGGAATACAGCGGCCTGCGCTGCCCCGCCACGGTAAGCAGCGGAGGGCCATTGGTGAACGCCAACGCGACCAGCCCCTCGCGCGCCAGGCGACGGGTGTAATAACCCAACTCGCCACAGGTAAAAGCGTTGAACTGCGCAAACAGGGCGATACCCAGTTGACGCGCATTGCTGCACAGCTGTGGGAAAGCGCGATCGAACCCCAGTTGCGCGATCCCTCGGGCCGCGTCGCAGCGGATCATGGCCGGTGCGACCTGGGTCACGATGGGCTCGGCAGCCGGGGCGATTCGGCCGGTGGCAAAGCCGCTGAGGTAATCAGGCAAATGGCCGAAACCGAGTTCGTGTTGGCCATGGGCCTGGGCTGATACCGTGGCGTCGGCAAGCGCCGAGGCCACTGGGTGGCTGGCGCCGTGGGCCAGGCAGAGTTGGTGTGCAAAGGCGGTGGCATCGGCCAGAGACAGGCGCTTTTCGGGTTTGTGGTTTTCCATGGTGGCTTCGGTGTTCTCGGATTGTTGGTGTGCCGCAGCCTGAGAACCTGCTGGGGCGGCGTTAGCCGCTCCTGCAGGATTTGATGACCGTTACTGAATCATCCTTGGCTCACCCACTTTTGCAGCCTCGCGGTCCAGGCCAAACGTGGCGAGGATTTCTGCGATTTCGCCCGAGGCGTGCAAGGCCTGGATGTTCTTGCCCAGCGCCTCGCCCAAGGCTGCGTTGGCCTTGGTGTACGGGAAGGCGCTCTGCCCGGGCTCAAGCGTGGCCTTGACCCGTTGATCGGGCTCGGACACCTTGATGCTCTTGCCGGGGTAGCCGCCCTTTTGCTGCGAAGAAACGGCCACTGCGAAGCTGTCCGCGCCAACCTGGATGCGCCTGGACGCCAAGTCTTGGGCCATGGCCACGGGGTTTGGGTAAAGCACCAGGTTGTCGCCAAAGGCCTTCTTCAAATCGTCCACCCACAGGTAGCCCTGCACGGTGCCGATACGCTTGCCATCCAGTTCGGAGATCTTGGTGTAACCCTCATCCGAAATAATGCCCATCACGTCCAGGTACAACGGTGCCGACAAGCCCAGCGCCTTGCTGCGCTCTGCCGTGCGATACCAATCGCCAATGCCGACATCGGCACGCTTTGCCACCACCGCCTGCACGACGGCGGCGGTGTCCACCACCATAGTTTTGACTTTCAGGCATTCGCGCTCGGCGATGCGCTTGATGATCTCGCCATCCACGCCGCTCAACTGGTTGTTGGGCCCCGGTATCGAGTAGGGCGGGAACACATACGCCGCCACGGTGAGTACACCCGGGGTGATGGTTTCAAACCGGTTCGCGGGGGTGCATTCGGCCAGGGCGTACGGGGCGCCGGCCAAGGTGGAGCACAAGAACATCCAACGGGTAAAACGTTTGAATGAGCGAGTCATGACGTCACCTTTGCATTAAGAGAGCAGCAGCCGAAATCGGCGCGAGTGGCATTTGTTGTTATGGCTGGCTGGGGGCCAGTCTTTTTTCCAGCGCTGCCACGCCCAGGGTCGCCGGGGCACAGACAGCGGCATACATCAAACCGGCCAGTATCAGCACTGGCATGTACTCGAACGTGGAGGAGCCAATGGAGGATGCCCGGCTGACAATTTCTGGCAGGGCGATGGTGAAACACAGCGACGAGGCCTGGAACATCATGATGGAGAACCCCAGCAGTGATGGCAGCGCCACCCGCAAGGCCTGAGGCAGGATCACAAAGCGCAGCGCGTCGAACCGGTTGAGGCCGATCACTTCGGCGGCCTCGGTTTGCCCTGCGGCCACCGACTCGATGCCACCGCGGATGATTTCACTGGTGTAGGCCGCCGTGCAGTACGCCATGGCCAGCGCAGCGGCCCAGAACGAGGTAAGGGTCAGGTTGACGCTGGGCAGGCCGAAGTAGAAATACTGCAGCAGGATCAATGCCGGTGCACCACGCCCCAGCTCTACCACTACCAGGGAGGGGTAACGCAACCAGCGGTTCGGCGCCGAAACGCCCAGGGCCAGCAACAGGCCCAGCACAACGCCCAGGCCCAGGCTCACCGCTGTCACCTGCATCGACAGCACAAAGCCCTTCCACAATTCTGGCAACCATTGCGCCCACATCGTCAACAGTTCGCTCATCGGGCAATCCTCTGTTTCAACGTGGCCGACAGCCAACGTGAGCACAGGGCCACTGGCACGCTGAGCACCAGGTACACCACCGCCGCCGCGCTGTAGACGCTCAGGCCCTGAAAGGTTTGCTGTGAAACCTGGTAAGCCTGAAAGCTGATATCACCCACGCCAATGGTCGAGGCCACGGCCGAATCCTTCAGCAGGCCAATGGCGTAGGTGGCTGAGGTGGGAATGGCGATGCGCACCAACTGCGGCAACACCACATCGAAAAACCGTTGCGGCGCCGACAGGTTAAGCGCGTAGGCGGCTTCGAACTGGCCGGCAGGAATCGCCGCGAACGCACCGCGGTATACCTCGGACATGTGCGCCGCCGTAATCAGCCCCAGGCCAACCACCGCTGCGGTAAACGGCGACAGGCTGACATAGCCGCCACCGATGCCGAAAAAGATGAAAAACAACCAGACAATCGGGGGGATCGAGCGCAGGGTCAGTACCAGCATGGCAGCCAGAGCACTCAGCACCTTGACCCTGGACATGCGCAGGGCACAGATCGGAAACCCCAGCACTACGCCCACACAGAATGCCAGCACGGTAACGGCAATGGTCCAGGGTACGCCGTTCAACAGCATCATCAGGATGTCTTGCATCAGCGATTCCTCACGGCTTGGAGAAACTGCACCACCCGTTCATGCTGGGGCTCGCGCATCACCTGCTGGCTTGGCCCGTGCTCGATGATGCGCCCGTCAGCCATCACCACCACACGGTCAGACACGGTTTCGGCGAAGTGCATCTCGTGGGTCACCACAATCATCGACATGCCTTCGCCGGCCAGCTCTTTCATCACCGCCAGCACCTCCAGGCCCAGCTCGGGGTCCAGCGCCGAGGTCGGCTCATCGAACAGCATCAGCTCAGGGTCCAATGCCAGGGCGCGGGCGATGGCGATGCGTTGCTGCTGGCCACCGGAGCAGCGCGCCGGATAATGCTGGGCTTTGTCGGCCAGCCCGACGCGTTCGAGCAGTTGCAAGGAGCGGGCGTCGGCGTCTTGGGGGGTGCGGCCCAGGGTGCGGATTTGCGCCAGGCTGACGTTGCGCAGCACTGTCAGGTGCGGGAACAGATTGAACGACTGGAACACCATGCCAATGCGCCGGCGCAACTTGAGCAGCTCGGTACGGGGCAACGCCTTGCCCGCTTCGATGTGCACGCCATCCATGCTGACCCGCCCCTTGGTCGGCGGCTCCAGTTGGTTGATGCAGCGCAGCAAGGTACTTTTGCCCGACCCGCTGGGGCCGATAATGGCCACCACCTCGCCCTTGTTCATTTCAAAACACACGTCGTGCAACACGGGGTAAGGGCCAAACTGTTTATGAATGCCCTCCAGGCGCAAGAACGGTTCGGCGCTGGCCACCGGCCGCGGCGCCAAGGTGGGTGCGGTTTCAATCACGGTCATGCTGCTCATGGTTTTGCTCCAGCTATCGATCGCCGTCGACTAAGGGCGTGCGCGAGAGTTTGATCGGCCCGTTGGCGCTGATCAGCACCTGTTCTTCGAGCTTCACCCCTTCCCCACCGCCTTGCTCACCAATGTAACTTTCCACCGACACCACCATGTTTTCCTGGAACAGGCCGTCGTAGCCCCACTCGGCGAAATCCACGGCGTAGGCGACGCTGGGGTACTCGTCCACCAGCCCGACGCCGTGCAACATCATCATGTAGCGGTTGTGCTCAAAGCGCTTGGGCACCGGCCAGCAGTGTTCGGCAAACTCGCGAAAGGACAGGCCTGGGCGCAGCAGCTCGACGTTGTGATTGATCTGCTGCGAGGCGATGTCGAGCAAGTCGCGTTGGGCCATGGTTGGCGCCTTGCCGGGGCAGATGAAACTGCGCGAGATGTCTGAAAGGTAACCGCCGGGTCCGACCATGTCGGTGTCGAAGCAGACCATTTCACCTGCCTTGATGACCTTGTCGGTGGCGTCCTGAAACCACGGATTGGTGCGCGGCCCGGAGCTGAGCAAGCGGCTTTCGGCCCACTCGCCGCCGTGCGCGACGTTGGTGCCGTGCATGATGCTCCACAGCTGGTTTTCGGTAACCCCCGGCACCAGGCTTGTGCGCATGCGGGCAATGGCCAGGTCGCACACACCCATGGACACCCGGTGGCTGGCCACTTCTTCCGCCGATTTGATCAAGCGTGCCTGCTCCATCAAGGGCTGCGCATCGAACAGTTCAATGCCCTGTTGCGTCAGGCGCTGGGCACCCCAAGGGTCGCAGCGGTCCACCGCCAAGCGGCGGTTGCCGCCACCGTGGCGGGCCATCAGGTCTGCCACCTCCTGTGCCCAGCGCTCGGCTTTTTCCTGCACGCGGGGGCCGGCAAGAAAATACAGCCAGGGAATCGCCGGGCGAATTTCATCGATGATTTCAACGTGCTCGCTGTTGTGCCGGCTGCTGGTGAACTCGAACAGCACCACCGGGCCGTCGGTGGCCACGAACACATAGCGGCTGGGCGAGTGCATCACCCACAAACCAAGGTTATTGGTGTCGGTGGCATAGCGAATATTGATCGGGTCGGCCAGCAGAATGCCGGCGTAATCCTGGGCGCGCAGTTGCTCGCGAATGCGCTCCAGGCGGTAATGGCGCAAGGCTTTGCGGTCGATGGCGGCATAGGCATCGAGTAACGCCGTGTCGACCGGCGCGATGGCATGTTCAGTGACTTTGGCATCGCTGCGAAAGCGCAGGTCGCGTTCGGTTAACGCCGTGAGCAGCTCAATGGAATCAGAACCCGTTTGCATGCAACAACCTCCGCTGAGTCAAACCAACTTTCGGGGCAGTAACTAAAGGTTTCTAAATCGGGTGACGGCTGTCTTTATTGTTGTGGGCAACACACAGTAGCTACAGGTCCTTGACCAGCCGCAGGGCATCGTAGATGGCCGCATGGGTATTGCGCGACGCCACTGCATCACCAATGCGGAACAATTGGAAGCGCCCGTCGGGGTTGCTGACAACGGTTTGCGGCTTGCCGACAATCAGGTCCATGTACTCCACGGCGCCTTCGTTGCTGGCCAAGGGTTTGAGTTCGAAATACAGCTCGTCCAGCGGCCGGGTGCCGTGGTTGACCACCACCTGGTCCACCAGGCGCGTTTTAGTCAGGTCGCTGTAATCGGTGCCGATCGTGGCCAGCAATTGGTCGCCTTGTTTCTCCACCGCCTTGAGCCGGTAGGTGACAGTGAAGGTGGTGTCCAGGTGCTGTAACGCGCGCATGTAGGGCACCAGGTTCATGCCCATGACTTCTGGCGCGAACGAACGGTCGGGGGTCATGATTTCAGTCTTGGCGCCACTGCGGGCTATGAACTCGGCGGCTTGCAGGCCGGCATGGTCGCCCGCATCGTCGTACACCAGCACATTGCGCCCAGGCTTCACATCGCCAGAAATGATGTCCCAGCTTGAAACCAGGTACTGATTGCCGTGTGCCAGCACTTCGGTGTGCGGCATGCCCCCGGTCGCCACGATCACCACGTCGGCATTTTCATCGAGCACAACCGCGGTGTCTGCCCAGGTGTTGAAGTGGAACGTCACGCCAAGGCGCTCGCATTGCGCCATGCGCCAATCGATGATGCTGATCATTTCTTTGCGCCGCTCGGACTGCGCGGTCAGGCGAATCTGCCCGCCGGGTTTGTCCGCCAGCTCGTACACCACCACCTCGTGGCCGCGCTCTGCTGCCACACGTGCCGCCTCCAGGCCACCAGGGCCGGCGCCCACAATCACCACTTTGCGCTTGTGCAACGCCTTGGGTATTTCATGGGGCATGGTGGTTTCACGCCCGGTCGCGGCGTTGTGGATGCAGTACGCAGCACCAGCGTTGTAGATGCGGTCCAGGCAATAGTTGGCGCCCACGCATGGGCGGATATCGTCTTCACGGCCTTCGATGATCTTGCGCACGATGTGCGGGTCGGTCATGTGCGCGCGGGTCATGCCGACCATGTCCACCAACCCCGAGGCAATGGCATGACGCGCTGTGGCCACGTCGGGGATCTTCGCTGCATGGAAGGTCGGGAAGCCGGTCAGCGCCTTGATTTCACCGGCAAAATCCAGGTGCGGCGCATTGCGCATGCCCTGGATCGGGATGATGTCGGTCAGCCCGGCGTCAGTGGCGATATTGCCGCGGATCACATTGAGGAAGTCGATCATGCCACTGTCTTTCAACAGTTGAGAGATCTGCAAGCCCTCCTCTTTTTGCAGCCCACCGGCAAGCACTTCGTCCCCGGTGTAACGGATGCCGACAATAAAGTCCGGGCCCACGCGTTTGCGAATGGCCGTGAGCACATCGAAGGTGAAGCGCAGGCGGTTTTGCAGCGAGCCGCCGTAAGGCCCTTCCAGTTCATTGGTCAGGGGCGACCAGAACTGGTCCATCAAGTGGCCGTAGGCTTGCAGCTCGATGCCATCCAGGCCGGCGGCCTTCATGCGTTCGGCGGCATCGGCATAGTCGCGAATGATGCGGTCGATGTCCCAATGTTCCAGCTGCTTGGGGAAGGCGCGGTGTGCGGGTTCCTGATTGTGGGAGGGCGACACCACCGGTAGCCAGTCGCCTTTGTCCCAGCGGGTACGCCGGCCCAGGTGAGTAAGCTGGATCATCACCGCCGCGCCATGTTCGTGGCACTCGTCAGTCAGGTCTTTCATCCAGCCGACCACTTCATCCTTGTAGGCCAGAATGTTGTTGAACACGGGCGGGCTGTCACGGGAGATCGCGGCGGAGCCTGCGGTCATGGTCATGGCTACACCGGCTTTGGCACGCTCGACGTGGTAGGCCCGATAGAGCTTTTTCGGCATCCCGTCTTCCGGGTAAGCCGGTTCGTGGGACGTGGTGATGATGCGGTTGCGCAGGGTCAGATGCTTGAGGCGATAAGGCTGAAGTAGCGGATCGTTTTTCATATCGGTCTCGCAAACAGGTCATCAGGCAAGCCGACAATATGCCCCTCTGTACACAGGTGTCAATACTCTTGACGATGGTGTACAGTTGCCACAAACAGCAGATTGAAAAGGGAGAAATGCCCATGAAAGGCGCCACCTCAAAGGCGGAACCCGCAGGCCGAGGCTCACTGGAAAGCTGGCTTAATGCGGCTTATGAAAGCCTGACTGAGTCAGGTGTCGATGCCGTGCGCGTGATGCCGCTGGCAAAAAAACTGAATTTGTCGCGCACCAGCTTCTACTGGTTTTTCGAAGACCGCGATGCCCTGCTCGTAGCCTTGATCGAGCAGTGGAAAAACAAGAACACCTTCAACCTGGTGACCCAGTCCCAGGCCTATGCCGAGTCCATCACCGAGGCGATTCTCAACGTCTTCGACTGCTGGCTGAACAGCGAACTGTTCGACTCGCAATTCGAGTTCGCCATGCGCAGCTGGGCGCTGCAGTCACCGGAAGTGGCGCAGGAAATCGGCCAGGCAGACGCGCAGCGCGTCGAGGCGTTACGGCAGATGTTCGACCGTTTCGGCTTTGAAAACGATGCTGCGATTACCCGCGCCCGGTCGATCTACCTTACGCAAATCGGCTACATCAGCATGAAAACCCGGGAGCCGTTGGCTCAGCGCATGCGCTACATCCCCGAGTACCTGAAGATTTTTACCGGCAGGGAGCCGGAAGCCCGTGAGCTGGAGCGCTTTTATCAGCGCAACGGTTTTAGTAGTGCCGATTTGAGCGCCTGACAAACACCGGGGCCTTTGCAAGCTTCAGGATTTGCGCACCTGTGGCCACGGGTTTGCCCGTGAACAGGGCGCAACCCGTGCCATCCGCTAGCCGTATTACCAGCTGTAACTCACCTTCGCCGTCACCTCACGCCCCGGGTTGTAATAGTTCGCCGTCCCCGAGCCCACCACATGCTGCTCGTCAAACAGGTTGCTGACATTCAGGGCAAGGTCTGTCCCCTTGGCAATCTTGTAGTTCAAGGCCGCGTCAAACAGCGTGGTGCCGTCGCTCTTCTTGGTGTTGGCAGCATCCATGTAATAGCCACCAACGTACCTGGCACCCAGACCAACGCTCACATCAGTGTTGGCAATGTCGTAGTAGCTCCACAGCGAAGCCGTATGCTTCGGCGCCACAGTGAATTCCTTGCCCTTGAGCGAACTGCCGTCATACAGCGCACCGCGCAGCACCTCGGTTTCCATGTAGGAATAGGCACCGATCAGGCTGAGGTTTTGCGTGACTTGCGCCTTGGCTTCCAGGTCCAGGCCACGGGCACGTGACTCGCCCACCGTCTGCTGCTCGATGATGCCACTCGGCAGCACCACGGCGATGGTGACGTTTTCCTGGGTCAGGTCATAAACGGCAGCAGAGAACAACGCATCCATGCCCAGTGGCGAGTACTTCACACCCACTTCGTACTGCCTGCCGGTCTGCGGCGTTACGCCCACCTGCGGCGGCGAAACCGATTCCACCATGCTCACATAAGTGGAGACTTCATCGTTGACGATGTAAGTCAGCGCGCCACGGTAGGACGTTTCAGAGAAGTTGTCGCTTTGCTTGCTCACCCCGCCGACGTACTCCGTGCTGGACAGGTCCATGGAGTCATTACGCACACCCGCTGTAGCGATCAAGCGGTCATGGAAGGACAGGTTCTGCTGCAGGAACACGGCCTTGGTGGTGGCGTCGTTCTTTTTGCGGGTATAGGGCGTGATGCCGCCCGGCACGCCGGTGAACACTGGGTTGGCGATATCGATGGAGGGCGCCAGGCTGTATACGGAGCTCTGCTTGGTGGTGGAGTCGAGGTATTCCACACCCACCAGGGTGCTGCTGTCGATGTGCTCGAACTGGGCATCGTATTGCAGCATCAGGTTACCGTTGAGCTGATCGGCATCGCTGTCAGTTCCGAATACATAGCGCGGCAGGGTGGTACCAACCCGCGAAGCGCTGTCGCTCAGATAGACATAGCCAAAGTCATCGCTCAACTCGCTGTAGCGCAGGTTGCCGCGCAGCGTGAAGCCGTTATCGAAGTCGTGGGTGATGTTGCCGCTCAGGCTGGTGCGCTCGACATCGTGGAAGTTGTAGCCGGGTTCGCCGTAGAAATCGCTGCGGTCGTATTCCTTGTCCAGTGGGTAGCCACCGCTGTTTGGCGAGCTGTTGGTCTTCAGGTAGTCGAGGATCACCGTGGCCGAAGTGAAGTCGGTAGGCGCCCAGGTCAGGCCGCCCATCACGAAGCGGTTGTCGTCCTGCGAATGGTCGTACTCACGGTCGCTGTTCTGCATCTTGGCAGTGAAGCGGCCGGCCAGCGTCTGTTCGTCGTTCAGGGCGTCGCCTACATCGATACCGGTTTCGGCATGGTCATAGGAGCCGTAGGTCACGTAGCCCTGGCCAAATTTTTCGAAGCGCGGCTGTTTGGTCACGAAGTTGACCGAGCCGCCTGGGTCTGCCGGGCCGAACAGGGTGGAGTTGGCGCCGCGCAGAATTTCGATGCGCTCGTAGGCGAACGGGTCTTCGCGCACACCGCGCATCGAGCTCAAGGTCAGGCCGTCACGGTAGGTGGTGGCCTGGAAGCCGCGGATCTGGAAGTAGTCGTTGCGGTCGTCCGAGCCGTAGAAGTCGCTGACCACACCTGGGGTGTATTGCAGCGCCTCTTCAGTAGTGCTGACGCTGCGCTGCTGCATTTCCTTGTTGGTCACCACCGACACGGAGGCTGGCGTGTTGAGGATGCTGGTCGCCACCTTGCCGCCCACCCACAGTTCCTTGGCAACCACCGAGTGAGTGTCATCGTCGGCACTGGCCTTGACCTTGGCATTGATGATGACGGGCGCCAGGCGGTAGTCCTCAGTCGCGCCCAGCTCCAGCGGGCCGGCAGGCTGGGGTTGCGGTACCACCAGGTAGGCAGCCTGGCTTTGCTGCTCGGGCTGCAGGTCGGTCCCCTGCAACAGCCGCGCTAATGCCGACGGGGTATCCAGCGCGCCCTGCACCCCTTGGGTATTGCGGTTGGCCACGCTCTGCGCATCGAACGACAGGCTGATACCAGCTTCACGCGCAAAGCGGTCCAGTGCGGGCGCCAGCGGGCCGGCAGGAATGTTCCACTGCTTCAGCGGGGTGTCGTGATCAGCGCTCAAAGGCTGCGCGAGCGACGGCAGTGCGTAGCTGCTGACCATCAAACCGAACAGTGCCGCGTGCAAGGCACGGCTCAGTGGATGGCGCTGTGGAACCGGGGTAGAACTCATTCTCTCGCTCCGTGTAAGAGGGTCGGCGGGGTGGCCTGTAATCCGGCCTTCTCTACAGGCCGGACGAGAATGAGAAATCACCTCATTTATTTTTCAATTCGGGACAAGGCCGTCGTGGCACCTCGCCTGATTCGGTAAAATCCACAAGGTCAAGCATCTATGGAGCGTCAAGAAATGGATTTCACTGCAATCATTAGCCAGCACTGGACAACCCTGAGTTGGTTCATCCCGCTCGTCGTTCTGCTGCTAATCCTCAAAAGGCCAGAAACCAAGGGGTACCTTGGTGAACTGCTGGTGCGCTATTTCGCATGGCTGAAGCTGGACGAAAACACTTACCGCCGCCTGCACAACATCACACTGGATACACCTGACGGCACGACGCAGATCGACCATGTCTTTGTCTCGATCTACGGTATCTTCGTGCTGGAAACCAAAAACATGAGCGGCTGGATCTTTGGTGGCGAGAAGCAGGCCCAGTGGACACAGAAGCTCTACAAACGCACCTTCAAATTCCAGAACCCGCTGCGACAGAACTACAAGCACCTGAAGGCATTGGAAGCGACACTGAACGTCAGCCCCGAGCACCTGCACTCAGTGATCACCTTTGTTGGTGACAGCACCTTCAAGACCGAGATGCCAGCCAACGTCACTCAAGGCAGCACGTTCATTCGCTACATGAAATCATTCGAGCAACCGGTGTTCAGCGAGGCCGATGTAGATGCCATGCTGCAAGCCCTGCAAACCGGACGCCGGGCACCAACCCTGGCAACTCATCGCGAGCATGTGCAGAACCTCAAACGCCGTAGCGACCCGAGCGCAGAACGGCAGTGCCCAAAGTGTGGCAATGCGCTGCTGATCAGAACCTTCAAGTCAGGCGCAAAGGTGGGGCAGCAGTTCTGGGGCTGCTCGGCATTCCCCAAATGCAGAATCATGCAGAGTCTCTAGCTGCTAACTCCTCGCTAAGGTCTGCCCTTTTCAGCTCTTGGTAGTGCTGCGCTAACCGCCCACCCATCACCCCATAACGCGCCAGCTGCCCTGCTGGCGCCACATGAAATCCTCGCAACTACCCGGAAATAATGGCCAATTGCCAAAATCTTTCCCGGGCCTCGCCATGTCAAAAAGTTGATACGCCAGCATTTTTGATACAGAATTAGAAACAGGATGCATTTTAGCGTATTTCAGTATGCTTTAAGCGAGTGCAGGGAATGGACGAATACACAACCTCTGAAGCGGGCACACCGCCGATCGATCAGCTGGACCTCACGGCACACGGCGTTCTGGGGCATTTTGCCAAGTCGTCGCGCAACGCCCAGCTGGTGGGTTTCCTGATGAGCATGGATCGGCTTGACCGCTGGGCGGTGGATTTCGATGAGGATGCCCCTGCGCAGCAGTTCGAAATCCAGTTGCTGATGCAAGAAATCCAGGCCTTCGTCGAAGCCTACGCACTCGTCCTGCACCAGGTTCCACAACCCTTCACCGAGCTGCTGGCCCACCTCACCTCTTCGCGCTGCATGTACCTGGTGCGGTATGTGGCACAGCGCAACATCGCATTCACCGGCGCGCTGGCCCCCCTGCTGGCTGGCGACTTGTCGCAGCCCGCAGAGCTCACGGCATTTCGCCGCCGGCTGGAGGCGTTCAGCAAGGCTCACCTGCTCAGCGAGATTTTCTCCGGGGAGCGGCTGCGCGAGATATCACAGATCATGGAGAGTTACGCAGATGTATGACGGACGACTGAACCCTGTCGCTGTGGCAGTGGGCAAATCTGTGGGCAAACGCGCAGTCATGGGCGGCGTGCTGGGGGCCTGGCTGTTGCTGGCCGGGCCGGCTGTTGCGGCAACCAGTAGCCTGGGCGCCACCTCCAGCAACTTGATTTCACAACAAGACTCGGTGGTGGCCGAAGCCATCAAGGCCGACGCCGAAGCCTGCGCCGAAGGCACTAAGGAAGGCACCATTGGCGCCTCCATCAGTGACGCACTGAAAATCCATACCGAGCTGGCGTCGGCAACGCCAAATGTCGAGTCGCTGTTCAGTGCCACGGCAGACTGCTTCGGCGGTTTGAGCAGCCTGTTCGACCTGTCCGGCTCGATCCCGAGCCTGGGCAGCATCCTGGCCTCGGCCCAGGCTGCCGTGCTGCAGTACGCACAGAAAAAGGTCTGCACCGCGATCCAGCAGGTTGCCTCGATGGTGACCAGCCCGATCAACCAGGCCATCGGCAAGGTCAGCAGTGGTACTTCTCTGGGCGACCTGAATGGCCTTACCAATGGCCTGGTCAGCAAGGGCATGAGCACGCTCGACCCACAACTGGGCAGCGGCTACCACAACGCCGCCGCCGGGTACGAGGCCACCTACACGGTGGATGTAAACCCGTTCAACTACGTACAGACCGACTTTGGTGGTGGCGCCAGCACCGGCAGCGGCACCACGACCGGCAGCGCGGCGGCAACCCGAGCCGTGGCACCGGCGCCCAGCCCCGCACCTGACACCTCTTCGAGCAGCACCGGCAGCTCCTCTTCCAGTAGCAGCAGCGGGTCATCCAGCTCGGCTGCCGGCCTGTTCAACTAAAGGGGGCCGGCAATGAAAAAAGTCGCGGCAGTTCTGGCCGTGGGCCTTGGGCTGGGGGCAACTGCGCTGCCGGCCCAGGCGCTGTCCTGGGCCTCGGTGCTGACCTTCATCAGCACCATGCAGACAGAAATGAGTGCCTGGTCGGTGACGGTCAAGCAGACCGCGCTGTCGGCCAACGTTGTCTCGCAAATGGACAGCGATTCGAAGAAGCAGCTTGCCAACGCGGTAGGGGCCATCGACATGTCCGACCGGGTGATGAAAGCCGCGACCTCGTTCGACTCCGCAGTCGGGCAGCCGGTGACCATCAAGTGCACCGCCCAGGAGCAGGGCAAGCTTTTCGTCGAGGCGGTATCACAGCGTGACAAGGATGCAGCGCGGCTGATGGCCACCTATGCCTCACAGCGGGTCGGCTCCAGGGCGGGTGCCGACCAGGCCACCCTGGCCATGCACCGGGATACCTATTGCACGGTGTCCGAAGCCAGGCAGGGTATGTGCGCGCTCAATGCCAACGGCATGCAGGGCTGGGACGTGGACTACGCAGGGCCGTTCAGCGAAAAGACCCTCGCCCCTGAAGGCGAGGCGGCAGCCTACGCCTATACCGCGATGATCACCGACCAACGTGCCGAAGCGCACATCGACTGCACCTCGGTGGCCTGCAATGACGCCCAGTCGCAACAGCTCGCTGCCTCGGCGATGAGCGCGATGGCTGCCAATTCTCTTGTTGGGCAGGTGACGGACCGTCGCGTGCCAATGCTCACAGGGCAGTGATATGAATTTTCGGCTCAAACTGGCCAGCATCGTCGCAGGCTCGACGATGCTCTCGAGTGTTTCGTATGGCGCGTTGTATGGCTTCGGCCCGGCAGAAGCCTGGACCGCAGCCCAGATAGCTGCGCTTACAACAAGCGTGTCCACCAACATAGCGGCCTTTGGCACGAGCTTCGGTACCCAGATGTCGTACAAGTTCGAGCAGATCATTTCGGCGGTGGCCATTGCCACCAAGCAGGAAGCGCTGTCTGCCAACGTGGTAGCAGACAACAACCGGCAGACATCCGAGCAACTGGTCAACGCCATCCGCGCCCAGCAGCAGAACACGGCCGTTGCCAAAGCCTACCTCGACTTCAACGCAGCGACCGGCCAGGGCTTTGACCCTTGCGGCACGGTGGCCAAGAACAAGTCGATGGACATCGCCTTCAGCACCATGGCGGCCAAGGCCAAAGCTTCGGTTGGTGAACTGGACGCATCGCCAGGGCGCCTGGTTGCCTCGACGGGCCAGGCCATGCAGCAACGACTCAAGCAGCATCGCGACAAGTTCTGTACCGAAGCTGAAGCCAACGCCGGCCTGTGCACGCTCAGCACCTTGCCAGGCGGCGATACGAACGCAGCGTTGCTGTTCGAGCCTGCGGACGAAAACTCGCTGACCACCGAGGCACGCACGGCCTATATCCAGCATGTAATGGGCCCGCCAGATCAGGCGCTGAGCAAAGAGGCCGGTGCGACGCCTGCCGGTGAAACCTACATGGTGCAGAAAAATCGCAAGGACTCGCTGCTCTCGGTACCGGCCTACAGTCTGTCGATGATCAACGCAGCCAACACCCGCAGCGCGGGCTTCGGCAACAAGTCACCCAATGAAGTGCTCAAGCTGCGCGTAAACCAGTACTTCGGTGGAAAGGAAGCGGAACAATGGTCAGGCAACCTGGCACGCCAGACCCAGCGCGGGTTGCTGGTAGAGGCGGCCAAGATGGGTGGGCTTGAGGTATGGATTCATCAGCAACAGTACGAGCAGAACCAACGCCTGCTCGCCAACCTGGCAACGCTGGTGGTCGCCTCCTCCGACAGCCTCGACGCCACGCTGGAAGCGCGGTACCAGAAGGTATTGTCTGAAACCGCTGCACGGTCGGTAAAGTGAGGTAGCCATGAAAAAGGATTTCGACGAAACACGCGATGCGCGCAGATGGAAGGTTTCATTCGGCGTATCGCTGGCCCTGACCTCCACACTGGCCTGGGCCTATTGCCCTCCGCAATACCAGGAAACTACCGTAGCCCCCGCATTCACGACGGCTACCCAGACGCTCAACGCGGCCGTTTCTGCTGTCGATGCGTCCCTCTCTGCCTTGCTTGAAACCGAAAGCCAACGCCTGACGTCGGCCATTGCGGTAATGACCAAGCAGAAAGCCCTTGCAGCCAACACGGTTGCCGAGGCCGGGCGCAATGCAGCGCAGCAGACAGCGACGGCACTCAACGTACTGGCCCAGACACAGCGGGTAAAACAGGCGCGCTTCGACTACGGCGGCGAGTTCGGGCAAGGCTATTCGCCCTGCAAGATTTTCTCGACCCGTACGCTGATCAGCAACCGGGATGCCGACATGGGCACCGAGGTTCGCCAGCGGGTCAAGGCCGAGATCGTGGCCGCACCGGGCACCTACGCCGAACCTATCAGCGCCCAGACGGCACTGATAGAAGCACGCAAGCCGTTCTGCACCCAGGACCAGGCAGACTCTGGCCTGTGCAAATCGGTGGGGACGATGCCGGGCGCCGACCTCACCGTCGCCACCTTGTTCGAACCCGCCATGGAAAACGAAACCCTGTACAAGGCAAAGGTCGGGTTCGTGAACAACGTTGCCGGCCTGCCAGACGGCCCGGTCCCGTCGTCGGCGGGCAAATCGTCTGCCGCCGAGGATTACTCCCTTTCCAAAGCCCGCAAGGACGCACTGGTTTCACCTGCGCTGTCCAGCCTCAAGGCGATCCAGCTCGACTACTCAGGCGTTGAAGGCAAGGAAACAGGTACCGACCTGCCGTTGGCAGTGCATTTCCGTAACGAAGTGAAGCGCTATTCGGGCAACACGGCGGAGTACGACAGCTGGGCGCGGGTCATGGCGGCACAGAACGAGCGTGGTGCATTGGTCGAGTTGCTGAAGATCAAGGCGCTGGACCTGGCCATCCAGGAAAAGCAGTACCGGCAGTACGAAAACATGGAAGCTCAGTTGGCGTCGCTGGTATCGATGAACGTCAGCACAGCTGGCGGCCAGACCCTGACCAGCAAAGCGGCAACGGATGCTGCCAGGCAGAACATGCAGCAGAGCGTGAAGTGACGGAGCGCAAGGGATGAAAAAAACGATCTTGCGCGGCGTTGTGACATTGGGCGTGCTGGCCTGCGCCCACAGTGCCGTTGCAGACACCTGCATGGTATCGCCAACCGACAAGGAAGTTGTTTCTGGTCGTTTCGGCAAATTCCGTGGTGGTGGCTCGGGCAACTTTGGCTCGGCCAACCAGAAAGCGCACATGCACGACGGCCTGGACTTTTCCACCAGTGGCGCGTCGCAACCGGTCTATGCCACCACCGAGGGCGAAATCACCTTCGCCGGGGCGCTAGGTTCTGCGGGTAACGCCGTGCTGATCAAGCGGGCCAACGGCGACATCGTCGCCTACTACCACCTTAGCGGCTTTGCCAACGGCGTAAAGCGCAAGGCCCAGGTCAAACCCGGGCAGCAGCTGGGCCTTTCGGGCAATACCCCCAGCAGCTCGATGACCAAGCATTTGCACTTCACCTACGGCACCTCCACCAAAGACGCCGCCAGGGCCAAGGCATTCACCGAAAACGCACAGCGCGGGCCATTCAACCCCGCGCAGCTGCCACCGGTGTTCAAGCGTCAGGACGGCATTGGCTGGAAGACTGACCCGGCACCCTATTTCTGCCAAACTTACCCCATTCAGGATGGTCACCCGGAGCATCAGCGCATCCTGGGCAAGGATACCAAGGCACAGCACGAGATCCTGTTCGGCAATGTACCTTCAGGCGGCGTTGCGCCAGACTCCACAGCCGAGCCCGTGCAAGTGGCAGCGGCCAATGCCGATGCGGCGCTGGCAGAGGCTGACGGCAAGACGCCACCGATGTACTTGTCCGACGCCGATGGCTATGGTGCCTTGCCGACGCCACCCATCGGTGGTTACGACACCATGTCGGTTTCGGAAATGATGATGACCGAAGCCTCCCGACGGTTCAGCGATGCCGAGTGGAACAACAGCATCACCCATGTTTCCAGCCGCGCGCTATGGGTTGACTACAACCGGGCGATAGGTGTCAGCAACTACTTGTCGGAAGCGATTTATCGCAAAAAGGAAAAAGTTGAAGCATTGCTTGCCGTTTACGCGTCGCAGAAATTGGCAGGTCAAAGGGCACAGACCGAATGGGCGCACCAGCGTGCTCAGAAAGGAGCTGTGTCCAGATCCATTGAATAATGCGGCGCCCACGAAAGGTAAACACAGATGGAACCCAAAGAACTCGACAAGCCTGATCAAGCCGTCGCTGATTCTGCGGCCGGGCAACCCGCCCAGCCAGGGCGGAGTTATGCAGGCATCTTGGTCCATCATGGCGCAGCGCCCTACAAACATGACCCTACAAACCAGAGCAGTTACTACGTCACCCTGGAAACACCCGACGGCAGCCAGACGCTGTGGGGGGCAGGGCTTGAACAGGCCATGCACGACACAACGGCGCAGCGCGGCGAACCTGTATTGATGGACTACCAGGGCGACGCCTGGGTAGCGCGCTCGATCGATGCAACTGCACTGCCGGCTTACAAGGTCGAAGCCGGTGGGATGAGCGCTGGCCAACCCCCACACGCCAGCCAGGCACAAGGCAGCCCAGACTTCGACGCAAGCGTGTTTGACGCCATCATGAAGGTTGCCGGCGAATTGAAGCCCGAAGGCGCTTCGCTCGACCCGGAAGAAGTGCGACGCATCAACGCCACCCTCCACGAGTCGGATACCGCCAATGCTGCAGACGCGCCCAACCCGCAGGCGCGAGAGCGCAACGCTGCCGAAACGCTGCTGCATGGCAGTGCCGAGCTCGTGGGTGGCGTGGCTTCGCTGACGGGTGCAGCCATGCAAGGCCTGGGCAAGGGTGCCAGCGCGCTGGCCAGTACCTTGCGTGCAGGCACGAGCAAGCAGCCTGAAGAGGCCGCTGCGGCGCAGCCGGCAACGCAGGAACAACCTGCCGCTGCGGGTGAGTCTGCGTTTGCTGAAGAGCTGGCTGGCCGGGTGCAGGTATTGCCCCGCCTGTCCGAATACCGGGTGGATCAGGTCGAGAAAGCCGCCAGCAATTACGAGAAGGCTCATCAGGCTTTCTGGAACGCGGGCGAACTGCCCCAGGTTCGTGAACAGATCGAAGCACGCGCCGTACAAACCGGCCTTACCGTGCCCGAAGTGGTCGAGAAGATGAAACCCGACGGTGAATTCACCGACTTGCACGAGGCATTCGTCGAAGCCGTAGGGCAGTCACCGGACGCACAGGCCAGCAAGAAGGCCATGGACAAGGCACTCACCGGCTGGGCCAGGCAGTACGGCCGCGCCCAGGAAGAGCTGCTGAACCCCGAGACCGAAGGCAGCCCGCATTACGACAAGCTCAAGAACCGGCTGGAAAACTCCAGCGAGAGCATGCACCACAATGCAGGCAACACCCCCGCATTCGCAGGCGAATCGCAATCGCACCTGGAGCGTTTGCAAGACGCCATGCAGCGCATTTTCGAGCGCCTGAAGGAAATGGTGCAGGGCATCGTCAGCCTGGTCCGCGGCAAGCCTTCAGGCTCATCGCAAGACAACGGTTTCACTCCCTGAGGCCAGACACGCGTACACGCTCACCCCCCAGCCAATGCCGAACGGGAGCCATGAGGGCGCAGGCATTCATCCAAGCAAGGAGAACGGAATGAAAGAGTACAGCAACTGGAAAGAAGTCACCGCCACGCCAGAGGCCCATCTGGACTTCTTGCGGGTGGTTGACGCCAGCCTGGAAGAGGGCCTGGGTGGCAAAAACCTGTACGAGAAGCTGGCGAAGGAAATCACGGTGAATGGCAAGGCTTTCAGCCAGGCCTTCCACTTGAACAACCTGGAAAACAACTCGGGCAACTGGGACACCGACGAAACCCCGGACCCGGTGAAACTGGAAATCGTCCAGTTGACCTCGAAGATCAAGCAGGCCGACCCTGGCTACGACCTGGCCCACTTCACGATCGGCTATGAATACATGATCAGCGAGATGAAAGAGCGCGGCGTGGAAGTGGACGCAGGCCTGGACCACAGCGAACCTGCGCCCAGAAACCGCAGTGGTTCGGATTATGAACCCGGCATGTGACGGCTGGAGGGGCTCGGTGAAAGCAAGCATGACGATAGTGCTGGCGCTCGGCGCGCTGGCCATGGCGAATGCCACCCTGGCGCAGGACGCCCCCGCGCCCCGTGAGGAGCAGTGGCAGGAGCTACCGCGCAACACCACCATCTACGTGCCTGTGCCGAAGCAGGTCACGCCGGTGGCCGCTTACCGTTCGTGCGCCAATCGCTACGAAGGCGAAAGCTGTGACTTCTCCACCCCTCGCCAGGGCGTGATCGAAGGCACCTGCCAGGCCCCGGAAATGCGACAGCCGCCGGCATACGGCTACGAAGTGCAGCAATACCCTGCGCAGGTACGCACGGCGTTGGTATGCGTACCCATCGACAGCCAGGGCACGCCGGATGATGCCCCCGCCAACCCAGGCCACGAGTCGCCCTACGCGCCTCAGCCTGCGCCGCCACCCGCAATCGACCAGCCTGCTCAATAGCCCCTCGGTACCCCTTGCGACAGGCAGCTGCCCTGGCCCGGCGCCTACGGCATTGGGTCAGGTTCACCCGCTTCTGGCCGGGGTGCAACCGATTGCAGCATGTCGATGATGAACCGATGCGTTTCGGGCAGCTGTTTCTGAAACGCCTCATCGAGCTCCGGGGCTATCTGGATATCGCCTTCACGCAGGCTATGCGCAACTTCTTGCCGGTAGTGCTCCACGAATCGCTCACGTACCAGCTGAGCCTCAGGCGTGCCATCGGCAACCAGCTCAGCCACAAGCGCCTGCGCCGCATGCGCGAACACCAGGGTTCGATTGTATTGCTGCGTCTTCAGGCCGGACTGCGCAAACGTGGACTGGAACTGCGTTTCCATCGAATCGATGGTTGCATGCAATAGCCGATTGGCTTTCTTGAGCGCGGCA
This sequence comes from Pseudomonas sp. GW460-LB5, assembly GCF_059423245.1. NCBI lineage: Bacteria > Pseudomonadati > Pseudomonadota > Gammaproteobacteria > Pseudomonadales > Pseudomonadaceae > Pseudomonas > Pseudomonas sp. GW460-LB5. Next base: position 69,087 of record NZ_JBWKXT010000020.1, on the reverse strand, counting down.
ACCTCTTCGGCCAGCCCTGCTTCCGGTCCGCCCTCCTGCGCCCCGGCGCGCCTGGCCTGTGCAAACTGCAGCATCTGCCCGTGCATCAGCTTGATCAGTTCACGCTGGCGCTCTACTTCGGCCCGCAGTTGCACGGCTTCGTCGAAGTACTGGCGAACATAGTCACGCAGCGGCTCCAGTTTTTCGTTGGCACGTGCCGCCCCGGCATACCAGCCTTGCGAGTACCCCTCTTCAAAGCCCTCCTTGTGGCCCTCCTCAAGGCCTTGCTTGCGGCCTTGGCTGCGGCCGACATGAAGGTTGGAGATTGCATGATCAAGCGACCCGGTATACCCGCCATCCAGGCCGCCACTGCGCCGCCCTGCCCCCCAGTTATGGTCCATTGCTGCCTCCAGGCATCTGCATATCGCCGGCACACGCGCTGCCGACATCAGCTTCAGGGTGAATCGGTCAGCCCATTGCCCGCGAAAGGGGGCGAATCAGGGCTACTTTGTCGTGTGTACTTCAGCCCCGGCGGCCTGCTGGGCATCCGCCTGAGGCAAAGAAAAATCAGTCAGCCGATGCAAGGCAACCGCTACCCAGTCACCCCCGAAACGCTCGTCCTCCAGCACAGACTTGAGCGCGAGAATCGGCACACAATGCCTTGCATCGCCTTGGACATAAAATACGGCCATCCATTCCGGCAGCAAGTGTTCCGTGCCTTCATGGGTTTCAACGCTGAACATCAACGCAAGCGTCCCGGGCATCGCCTTCACCTCCTGGCTGGGCAACGCATCGGCCAGCCAGAAGGCCACTTGCGCCAATTGGTTGGCCTGAATCGGCAGCAGTGCGATCACCTTGCGCCCGTCGTCATCAACCACGATGCCCGGCTCAAGGTCGAGCATTTTTGCGCCGTAGCCGATTGCCGCGTGCCGAACGGGCAGTGATTTCAGGTAATGCTCCAGCAGCGTGTACATCTCGAAAGCCGCGGGAATGTCCTTCTGGATGGCAGGCGAGCTTTTGGCCATAACGCTGACGAAGCCACCCCCTGCCTGCGCAAAGATATCGCCACTGATGGCCTGCGCCACAAAAGCCTCGAGTTCATACAGCGTATACATGGTCCAACTCCCTCGCACCGGCTCGGCTAGACTGAACTTCAACCTGCTGAAAGGTCCAACCGGCAGTCGTTCGTGTTTTGTATGTTTGCAGCCCAAACTTCAAGGATGTAGCAATGACCCATCAGTTTCACTGTGCATTTCAACCCGCGCCCGGCAATGTCGGCGGCGTGCTGAACATTGGCCCTGCCTCGGTCAGCATCGACCTTGAAAACCTGCGGCTGTTCGCCGATGTGGTCGGGCAGATCGAAAAGCGCCGGGCGGCTGGCGCAGCAAGGTCGGAGATTCTGGGTGAATGGGCTGGCAGTGAAAGCATTGACTGGGCCCATATCGGCTTTCACTCCTGCCGCGAAAGCTACAGCTTGCGCTACAACGGGGTAGCCTGGGAGGCGCCAGCCGACGCCACCATCGCCGCGGCCGCCGAGGCGCGGTTGTTCCTGGACAACCAGCGCCTACAGGCCTGACCCATCGGCATGGCCCTGGCCGTTAACGATTGACGGGCGTGCTTGCCTGATACTGGCCGAAAAACTCGAATTCAACCCGGCGGTTGGCGGCGCGGCCATCTGCAGTGTCGTTCGGGGCAATGTAATCGCCCACTTGCCCTTCGGCACTGATCTTCGACGCTGCCACCCCCCGGCGAACCAGGTACATCTTCGCAGCCTGGGCCCTGAGCAAGGCCACACGGCGGTTCGCCTCTACCGTGCCAACACCGTCGGTGAAACCCACGATCTTCACCTGCAGTGCGTCTTGCGCGGAGCGCACCAGGACGTCGCCATCATCGGCACTGGGGCTGAACCGTGAGTGGCCGAAGGCGAAATTCAGGGTCATGTGGTTGATCGAGGACTGGATGTGGTCCTGCCGCGCACGAATTGCCAGCAGCTCCTGGCGGCTAGCATTGGCATCGGCCTCTGCAGCCGCCAGACGAACCCGCAGGCTCTGGATCTCGACATTCAAGGCGTTGATGGTCTGCTGCATGTGCGCCGTGTCCTGCCCCTGGGCAGAAGGTGCGGCATAAGGGACCGGCGCCGCGGGGCTTTCTACCAGTTCGAACCCTGCGAAAGCCCTGGGCACCATTACCGCCGACATGACGGCCAGAACAAGCGGCAGCACGCTGCGTGGGGTGGCAAGCACGGTGTTCATACATCTCTCCAGTACCGCAGGATCACGAAAACGATGACGGACCAGGCATAGCCCAGCAACAGGGTGAGCATGCCTGCGAGCAAATAGGTTCGCAGCGGGTCGATAGCATCCTGGCCAAGCGGCTGCAGCCCAGGAACCAGCGTGGCCGGGAACCATGCGAACAACACCGCTACCAGCGGCGCGAGCCACAGGCCCAGGCGCAGACGATGATGGTCACCTTCGCGCGTCCACCATGCGTACCAGCCCAGACTCAACAGGTACGCAGGCAGCAGCATCACGCTTAGCAGCAAGGTCGAAAAGGACAGCGCGGCGGCGTAGAAACGTGGTGATCCTTGCGCCATTTCACCCATCAGGGTTGCAATGACCGCGATGGCAAAAGCGACAAGCGCCGCCAGCAAAGGCACCGACAACAGCCACAAGGCTGCGCGGCGATCGCCCACCACCCTCAGGCCCGACTCCACGGCAAGTGGAGGTAATGGGTAGGACATGCCAGGAAACTCCTTGTAAGGGCCAGCTGAACGGTAAGGCCCAGCGCAAACGCCGCAACAACTGACAGCGAAGTGCGTCAGCCACTGCTCGACGTCCTGTCAATTATCAAAATGGCCTGTTAGAAAAATGTTGATATGGATAGCGAGTATGAATTTGAGGCCTTGCCCCGTCAAGGTTTGAATCCTGCTCATGAGCAGCTGATCGCTTGACCCTGGGCAAGGCGTAGCGCACACTCGCCCTATGCAAAAAACATTTTTCTGACAACTAAAATTGATAGCATTTTGTCATCCAGAAGGATCTGACGCATGAACCCCCTGCAACTCGCCCTGCCGCTTTTGGTTTCGCTCGCCTGCACCTCGGCCTACGCAGAAAAAATCGACCCGTCAGAAGCCAGTGCCCGCCTGACCCAGGCGCTCACTTGCAAACGCAATGTATCGCCCGAGCAGTTCGAAGCCTTGATCAAGGCCGCGAACGGTAAAGCCATCGTCCAGGCATCGGACCTGTCCGACGGTGAATTCACCGTTCCAAACCCGCTGGACGTGTACGGCCGTCCCGTCACCCGGCTGTCGCTGCACCCTGGTTCCAATGGCGAAGGCGACTTCAACGCCTACGGCGGCGCATTCAGCGGCGAAAGCATCCAGACGGTCGCCAAGCTGGCCGACATTCCCAAGGACGAGGTTGGCGACTACAAGAAAGAAGTCGGCAACCATGACCTGTGGCTTTATGCAGATGGCAGCGATACCTACATCAGCTGTTCGTACGATGTACGCACGGTGGTGAAAACCCTCAAACGCAAAGCGCGCGAGGCAGCGGACGCAGTGCAGCGCGTCACCCAGTAAGTGCCAATCACCCTGCGTTGAATGGAGTCACGCCATGAGCTTCAGAACACTGGCTGCCAAGTTTCTGGAAACGGTCAAGGACGACATGGGCATCCCCGCCCGGCTGCGCCGGGTCATCGCGCAGGCGCCGAACATTCGAATGCGGGTGGATGACACCGCCGCCGTCATCGCCTCCTCGAGCGTGGTGCGCTGGCATGAGTGGTCGAACCATATCGGCTTCAGCCAAGGCAGCGAAAAGAACGGTGAGGTCAGGGGCTGGCGCGCCAGCGACGGCCACTACCAGAGCGAACACCGGCATATCCCGGCACTCGCCCGACTGGGCAGCAGCGAAACCACGGCCCACTTCACCTGTGACATAGCTGACGTGACGGGCCTGTCGGCCTCCAAGTCCGACCTGTATCGTTTCTACTCCATGCAGCAGATGGCGGAACAGGCCTGCCAGGCGTTGATCCGGGATGTGAGCCAGGAAGGGCTTGCGCAAAACCTGCGCTGGCCCGAGATCGGCATTGTTCATGGCACCAGCGACTTCCTGGTCCAGTACGACTGGGATGACGGACTGTACCTGGCCAACAGCGGTGGCTCGCATCATTTCGTCGCCGCCCAGCATATCGCCAGGCAGTTGCAGCAAACTGTTGCGCTGCAAGGCCGCCTCGTCCGTAACGGCCTCGATGCCGAAGCCGCTGCCCAGCTGAACGATGACTACGCCATCTACGCCGTCACCAAGGACGTGTTCTTTGCTGAAGGTCTCGATGCCATGCGCGACTTCAAGGCCACCCACTACTGGGGCGACCTGCCGCAGCCTTATGACAATGGCGTAGCCATCTTCCTGCCCAGAGATGAAGCACGCTCACGCAAGGTCGCAGAGATCTTCGAGAGTGAAGGCTTTACCAATGTGGGCGAACTACTGATGGCGCTGGCCTCTCCCGACGCCACAGTCGAGCGTCGCGCCCGCCAGGATGAAATACGCAGCCGCATACAAGCCCTGCCCGAACTGGAAGCTAGGGCCGGCGCGGCGCACTTGTTCGGCAAGCACGCAGCAGCCAGCCTTCGTGACGAGTTGCCGACCGCGGTGAATTGGCAAAGCGTCGAGCAAGCGACAATGGATGAAGCCTTTGGCGTGCACCGACTAGATGCCCACAGCGTTTACGATGCGCTGGCCCGGCACAGCCCAGGCGCCATCTCCAGCCAGGCCTTGAACACCCTGCGCGCCACGGTGGACGGCTATGCCGCCCTGCATGAGCACCAGATGGCCAAGCAGGCAACTCCGCAAGCACCGAGCCCAGACTGATCGGCCCCTGCAGGGGCAGTTTCATTCCGGGCTAAGCGGAGCAGTACTGGTCTGCCAGCTGGTGGACACGCTCCGCCGATTGCGTCTGCGCCTGGGCCTGCTCGCAGGCCCATCGCAGTGTTCCGGCATCAGGAACATAGTCCTCACCGCTCGCCTTCTTGGCCACGAACCACAGCGCACGCATGACGAAAAGCGGGTCGCCGCTCAGGCGCTGGTCATCCGCCGCCTGCATGTGGCCGACCAGTGCCTGGGTCGCTTTACCCAACCCCTTGCCCCGGCTGAACTGCACCAGGTTGCCCAGCTCTTGCGGATTCATTGAAGGATGAATCGTCAGTGGCGTGCAGCGCTCGGAATCGAGCAAATCCCAAAATGTCACGCCGTCCTTGCAGACCATGCCCACACGGCGACCACCCGCCATGTCATCGACCTCGATGAAGCTGCCTGGCTGGTATTTGTGGATTTTCATGTTCTAACCCTTACCGATTGACTGGCCGACCATCGCCGGCAACAGGTGCATTCTAAGCAAGCAGGTTGCAAAAAGCGTTACTGCAGTGTGTGCCATCGCCCGTATGTGTAACAGCATTGGCTCACTCAGGGCGCTGGGGCCTCCCAGGCAACGGTTCGCTGCTGCTCGGGCACAACAGGGCAGTCAACCATGGCACGAACCCGTGGCCTGCCATCCGCCCCGGCAATTTCGTATTCGTCTTTCAAGCTGCCTTCCGGCCGTTCAGCGATCCATTGCGCAACCTGAGTGAGGCCCTCGCGAATGACCCCCGCCTGTGCACCTGGCGCCACATGCTGCATGTCTATTGCGATCAGGATGCCGCGCTCTCCCGCAAATGCCGGCGCCTCACGCACAGCCTCCAGGCTGCCCACCCTATTGCCATTGGTATCGTGGAGCGCGATCGGGTCATTGATATTCAGCGGCCCTCGATTGCGGGTCAACTCACCGGCATCGGCAACAATGCGGGCGGCCTCGTAGCCAAAGCCCAGGTCAGCAAAGGCAGAAGAACCCTCGGGATCGACCCGAATCACTGCATACTTCGCCGACACGCTCGCGCCGGGAAGAGGCACTTCCTTCAGGGCCAGGCGCTGGATATGTTCGGCCTCCGGCTTTGAGCCCGCGAGCAATGACGAGAGCTCTGCCAATTGCTTGCGCGGCTCGGCGGCATTGGCATCGAAGTCGTCATCGATCAGCTCCATGGCACCAGCCATGTTTTCTGAAGGGTTATCCGGCACGGCTGAATCGTTGCTGACCTTGCCGTTCCACCCAGCCAGCGTCTGCCCCACATGCCTGCCTATTTGCTGGATGAGAGGTGCAGCGAGCGAGCGATCATTTTCGAAAATGACTTTACGACCGCTCACTGGATGGTCGAAGGGTTTTCGTTGCCATGCCATAAACCCGGACGTGCTTTCCCACCCAATAAAATTCAATGTGCCGCTCTCAGCAGGAAACGGCCGGTTATTGATGCGGGTGTAAGACCCATCCGCTTCCCGCTTGAACGCTTCATTACCCTTGAGCAACCGGGAATCAATCAAAGCCTCCTGCAACCGCTCGGGCTGTTTGATCAACGCATTATATTGCTCGATACGCTCAAGCTCTTTGGCCGGAAAATTCACCAGTTCCACGCCTGCTGACTTCAAGCGGTCATACATGAACGCAAGCGGGCCAGCTGCCAGCAAGTCATTACGGTAGCCACCCCCAACCTGCGAATGGGCCCCTGCAAACTTGACCTCTTCGATGCGCGAGTTGTCGTCATTGCGCAGCGCGCTGGTCAAGGGAAATGTCGCACGGTATTCATGCATGGCCACCAAATGCGTGGTGGACTTGACGTTGTTACTAATCTCCAGGTTTTTCCTGACGTGGCTTTCAGTAATGGGAATACCGTAGGAGGCAACCGTGTCAAAAATGGCAAGCTTGTTGATTTGCGCCTCACCAGGCGGGATCAGGTAATCGTCGGTGGCTTTCCATTGGCTGTCGAGTCGGGGCACACCACGGTCGATCACCTCGTTGGTAAAAGCACGGGCCTGCGCCGCCCCGCGACTGAAGCCGATCACATTCAATTCAATATTCAGATCAGGGTTCTTGTTGCAGAACGTGACGAAGGCATCATAAGCCTGCTCGATCCGGTTCTGGCTGCCGCGCCCTGTGCCCCGCTCGATCAAGGCGATAGGCGCATTACCCTTCTGGCTCCCCACCCCATCAAGGTAAATTTTCTCCGACTGGCCGGTAAGGCCGCCAGGGCAATACTTGCGGGGCGCAGCGCCGGAGTTGAGGGAAAGGTTGGTGCCGTGCGCGGTGTCGTATTCATAAAGCCTGGCCACATTGGTATGGCTACCGAGAGGCGTGTCCCTGTCCTTGTTGTTATCGGTGCCATCCATGTAGACACTAAAATAAATTGTATTAGTCACTTCATATCCCTATGAACAAACTGCCGCATCAGCCCTGATTCAACTTCAGAATATGCGCCTTTATGGCCTGCCCGGCTGCCTCGACAAGGCTCAGATAGAACGGCTTGCCTAGGCCGAGCAACGGTGATCCCTTCAATGATTCGGCCGTTGCCTTCAGCGTGATGACGCCGAATTGCTCGGCGATGATCTCGATACTGCGCTGGCGCTTTCCAGGCTGGTCATATGGCTTTTGATACCACGTGGCAATCTGGTACTGGGCGTCCTCTCTTTCGAATGCCGCGTACAAGTGCTGGGCCAGCGCAATAACCGTTTCACGAATCAGCCCAGGGTCGATATCGTGACTTTCCAGCAATGCCTCGAACGGGGCATTGGCTACCGCCAGAAGATCTCCAATGGTGTAACCCGCCATCGGCGGAAACACACCAGGCGGCAGCTCGACGGCTGGGCCACTCCCTTCATTTGAACTGTCTTCGTCGTGCATAAAAACTTCCTTGGGCTACAGGTAGAAAATCGGCCAGCCTTGTTTCACGTTCCGGATACTTACTGCAATCGCAGCACGGCCGCATGGTAGAGCAGCGTCAGGTCCTGCCTGGCATTCAGCACTTCACTGTGAAAAACCGCCGACACAAAAGGCGCCACCCTGAAAAAGTCGGGCAGCACCTCCGGCGCAGTGGCGTGAATAGGGAACACCGGATTGGCCGGTGCAGCCAACTGGAATTCATAACCAAACCCACCCAACCCGGCCCGCTCGGACAACGCCTGCGCAATGCACAGCACCGAGACCAGCCCGATGTCCGCTACATCATCAGCGTACAGTTCCCCGCCGTCATAGATGAACTGCTCACCGCGCACGATGGCCTGGTCAGCCAACCCGGTAAGAAGCCGTCGAAGCTGGTCTTCCAGTTGATTCTCATCCATGCGATGTCTCCGCCAAGCGATCCGAGTCGCGTATCAAGGTGCGCACACGATTGCGCGTCATCGTCCAAGACAACCGAAGGTTTGAAAAATTCCCACCCCCGCAGGCAGCCGACGGACCGTCATTGCACCCACGAAATGCCAAAACAAGAGCGGCACTTTGCCGCTCATCGACCCTCTTCATCGTCGTCTTTGGCGTTAGCCGAACCAGCCCCGGCAGGAAGCCCAGCGTCATTGAACTGCTGCCCCCGGGAGCCGGCAGTTTCAGGAGCAGCATCAGCCGAAGCGGCCTGATCCTGGCCCGCATCACTCCCGGCCGGTGCCGAACCACCCTTGAGCGAGTCCTTGAATGCCTGAACCCGGGCTGGCGCACCTTCGTGGTACGCCGCCTTGCCTTCTGCCTTGGCAGTCGAGAAGGCTTGCTTATAGTCAGCCCCAGCAGCGCTGGCCGTGGAAGCCAGGCCCGCACCGGCAGTCAGCGCGCCGGCCCTGACGCCGTCACGCAGCCGCCCGCCCATCGAACCAGAGCCCGAGCTTTGGAAGGATTCCACCCCCGAACGCCCTGCCGATAGCGCGGCGCTCCCCGCGCTGCGCAGCGACCTGGCAGTTGCAGCAGTGCCGCCCGTGATTGCCCGCCCCAGCGCGACACCAGCAGCCTCGGAGCGCTTTTCGCCAAGGCTTCGGGTGTCACCCGACTCGGCCGAAGCCTGTGCGCCTGAATCCCGGGCAGCTGCCCCACCGGCGCCCTGGCCGTTGGCATTAAGCAGAGGTGTTGCGCCACCCGCCCCGCCTCGAGGCCCGCCACCTCTGGGCCCGCCGCCAGGCGAAGAGCCATCGGGCGGTGGCAGCTTGCCTTTGTCATTACCGAGGCGCATGCCAGAACCCGAACCCTGAATGCCTGCGCCTACAGAAGCCATACCGCCCCGCATCTGGCCGACAGCATTGGTCTCACCCAGGTCGCCAATGCCTGCACCGATCCAGCGCAATACCTGGTCAGGCAATGTCTGCGGCAAGCCGAAGATCATGTACAACACGGGCAACAACGTCAGCCCGAACACCATGAACCACCAGGCAAAGGTCAGGAACTCGGAGATGGCACCTACACCACCTGAAGAAGACACCACAGCCCCCCGCATGGCAAAAAAGCCCTGGGCGATATAGTCGATCACCGGGTCTGACACCAGCACCGCGGCAAACAGCCCCAGAACAGCCAGCGCAGGGCGGGCGAACAGCGAAAGCAGAAGCAGGTAACCCTGGGTCTGGGAGCCTACGAACGTTCGATCCGGTGTCATGTGCATGACCGCCCACAGCGGCGCAGCAATGATCGACTGCAGCACGGCCAGCACCCAGCCAACAAAGACGATCATGAACAGCGTGTACGGCAGGCTTGGAAGAAAGACCGCAAAGTAGAACGCCAGAGGCTCGATGTACGAGGCCATCAGGGCGAGCTGCTTGACCGGCACGGTCATTACCCAGTCCCAGAGCGGGGTCACAACCTTGTCCAGATCAAGGCCGTTGCCCAAGCCCTTGACCGAGGAAAGCGCGCCGGCAATCACCCGAATCGCTGTCCCGGCAGTCTTGATGGCTACATCGGCCACAAGAATGCCGGCACGCGCAACGGTCAGGTAATCGCCCACACACTTCATGCGATTGAGCGAGCCCCCCATCTGCCCGGCCGTTCCGCACAGGGGTGTCTGCCCGTTGCTGCCCGCACCCGTGGCAATCTCCACCACGTTCAACATGACACTGTTGACGTACGAAGACATCTTGGAGTCCATGTCAGCTTTCAAGGACCCGACGTTGATATCGCTGTTGGGGTCCTTGGGAATGAGGCTGGCAATATCCTCAGGCTTGGCCGTGGTCGATTGCTTGTACCCTGGCTTCTCTTCTGACTTCTTGTCGATTGCCTCGGTGACCGTGGTCACGCTGTGCGTCAGCAGAGAGGCCCGGGCATCGGCAGGCAGTGCACCGAGAGAAGGCGCACTGACCGAACCGACCGGCTCGGACAGCACCCCGGCAATCTGGCCTCGGACCATACCCACGCGCTGGAACCATCCGCCAGCCGCCGACCAGCCATCATCGGTCAGCGTGCCGAGGAAGTCCTTGAGGCCATTGTCGACATCGCCCTGATCACTGCTCACCTGGGCGAACAGTTGCGTGGCCACCTTCTGCTCCGCCGCGTTCACGATGGTATTGAACTGGTCGGAGTCGACCGCATCCCAGCCAGCGTCGTTGATCGTCGCAGGCCAGCTTCTCACCCAGGTGTCCAGCTGGGTCATCATGCCCATGGCCGCTTCGCGCTTCTTGCCCTGCACATTCACCCGCAGCGATTCCAGAGCCCTGGCCATCGCCTCCGTCTGGGTCTGTGCCGAATACACCGCCACCTTAACGGTGCCACAGAAAGCCGCCCCACCGGCCAGGTTTGTATCGGCGTTGCGGTCCTTGATTTCGAAGACGTATTCCGTGCGGCCATTTACCGTGTTGAGCTTGTCCTGCGTGTTGTTCGCCCTTACTTCGGGAACCGCACCGGATGCCGGGTTGTTGCCATAGATCGAGTTGGCCGCCTTGGCACAATACGACGCCGCCAGGTAGCTGCGGGCGAAATCGCGCAAGCCGTAGAAATTGCCAGGTGAGTTAACCCCTTCGACGATGCCGTTCGGCGACAGCACGCCCATGGCCATGCCTGCTTTGTAGGTGCCATTGGCAAAGCCGACGCCCCACAGGGAAAACATCAACACAATGAGCTGTATGAAAGAGAAGCCGCTTGTTGTGGGCAGCAACACTGCGCCGCCCGCCACGATCCGTACCGGCGTCCACAGCGAGGACCAGTTCTTGCCCATCGCCTCCCCGTCGTTGGCCGTGTTGGTGACACCCATTACGGCAACGTAGGAAACGATCAGCGAACCGATGATGAGGATCCCGCTGTTGAAGAAGCCGAACATCGTCGCGAGGATATTGGCGCTTGCCTGCACAGCGTTGGGGTCGGTGCCTTTGACCAGGGCATCGATTACCGGGCCAAAGATCCTGCCAAGCATCTCGACTGACTGGTCGGTGCAGGCGTTTGCATCGCTGCACGGTGAAAACGGCATCTGAGCCATTGAGAATACCTACCTGAATCGAGTTGCGGACGGTTGATCTAAATCGTTCGCGACGAATTCCCCTTGGAATGCTCCGTCGTCCTTGAATTGAGCTCGCTGCACCCGGTAGGCGATGGCTTACACCGATGCTTTGAGCCTGAGCTCATGATACTACTCTGCAGGCATGATCCTGAAGATATGGAAAACGCGGCAATCTTAAACCACAAATGACAAAAAAATCAAAATAATGCTACGAAAGAAAATTAACAAAATCTGGATCAATACTGATCATGAAGCCGTGCTTTTAGCGAAACGGGGAAAGCGACCAACCTGTAAATTCGTGAAAATGCCGAAAATTTGGCTTAAAGAAAGAGATATGAGCGCGAAATTTCATAATTTGGCCAAAAATGAGGTTTTTTGAACCTTCGGGCTAGCACGTCATTCTGATGCTAGCGGGAGCACCATCAACCTGCCTTTTCTGCACAAAAAACGTACAGAAGGCTCTCAATTGAACGGCTTACAGGCTTGTAAAGTTGTGTAAATAGACATTTCACCTACTGGTCAGCACACGAAAGGGGCGGCATGATTGGCCACAACAGCCCGTTTTTAGTGGGCCTCCCGCTCATCAGCGTCCTGATGAGGGCTTTTGAGGACACAAGCCAGCGCTTGCTCCAGGGGATACCTGATTCAACCAAAAAACCTATTTATCCGACTCAAGCACAAGAAAAATAACAGTAAAAATGCTATGGTCACTCAAGCAAGCGAACCGCAGGGTTCGCGGTGGACTGGCACAGCACGTCAGCGCAGACTCATTCGACCGCCCGCATCAGCCTATGCGCCTGGGTACGGCGAGCCGCACAGGGAAGCAGATGTTGCTGAATGCCGACTGACTCGGGCACGTTCAAGCCCCGTGAAAAAACGACGGACATAGATGCAGCTATCAATACGCGATGCGAGCCGATTCGTGATCGGCGCCGGGCTAATGCGACAAAAGGCCATCGAGGCCTCAGGCAACCCGGCAATCAGCCTTGGCAACGTAGCGCAAGCCGCCCTGCGGGAAGGCCCTGACGGCCAGAAAGTCCGCCAGACGATCGACACACTGGCCGATCAAGCGTCTGAATATTTGCGCAACACGCCTCCCCACACCCTGCGCTCCGAGCGGATAATGCAAAGCAGAGAAGCCGAAGCCAGCGCATTCACAGCCATCCATCGTGCCGTGATCAGCAGCGTGACCCTGGAAATGGCCAGCCCGTCCGGGAGGAGTGGCGCCGAGTCCGAGCTGCGCCAGTCGCTGCTCGATGCACTCGAAGCAATCGACAATACCCCCGGCTCACGGGCAGACAGGGAAGGTTTGCTAGCCTCCGTGCGCGATCAGGTAATCGCGGCCTCCTCCGACGCCGACAGCATGAAGCGGATGGTGCGTGAAAGCGAACAAGCCTACCTGGCTGCCGACCTGGACAAGACGTTCGCCCGCTACGCCAACCCATCGCTACCACGCAGCGAAAGCAGTAACGACTACAGCATGTAAGGATTCAAGCCATGCCGACCCCGCAGGAATTTCAGAGCTTCACCGCCTCCGTGTTCCCTTCCCAGGCGGCGGAGACTGTCATTGCCAAGCAGCCCGTACTGGCCGACTACGGCCGTGAGCTGCGCAACGCAATCAGCCAGCTGCCACCTGAAGCCACACGGACGCTGCTCGGCGATTATGGCCAGGCATCCCCGGCGCTCATGACGTCGATCGAGGACTCCATCCTGCTTCGTGAATTTGCCCACGAACGCGTGGCTCAGCAGGCGGACGTCAGCCAGGAGTGGCTGAATGCTGCCGATACGCAACGGACGGGGATCGATGAGTCAGCGGCAGCTGCGGACGACACCTGGAACGCAGAGCCCTAGCCTGACAAGCAGGCACAAAAAAACCGGACCTGCGTCCGGTTTTTTGTGCCTGCTTCCGACTGTGAGGTCGGCCCATCACAGGTTATCGCGAAGCGGTCTTGAACTGACGAGTGCTGTCTTTGCAACCCATGGATGCAACCGTGAACAACACTTCATACCGCGTGTAGGCGCTTGCAGAAACACGTGATGGCCTGGGGCCTTTGTCTACTGTCTTGCTGTAGGCAAGCACCGCATCGCACGCTATCGCATCCACCACCTGGCTGCTGACCTGAGAGGCACGCTGGCGCATACCCAGTTCGAACTGCGCATCATCCAGAACAACCGGCGTACGTGCCGGCGTGGTTGCCAGCGCTACGTGGGCGCCCTGGGACTCTCCCAGCAAGCGCACGGCAATGGTGATGCCGCCGCTGCTCTCGATACGCGGGTATCCGGCAAACCGCGCGGTGAACTTGTCAGCGGCCGCCAACTGGCTGACAGTGCGGCCCACCACTTTGGCCCAGTACTCATTGGGCGGGTTCGAAGGATCATAAGCTGGCGCCCCCCGATCATAGGGCCTGCCCGCCATCCTCAGCTGCTCCTGGCGCAAGAAGTAGCTGGAGCGGCACTTGTTGCTGATCTGCGCGTCCATGGGGCGCCCAGACTTTGCGCTGTAGAGCAGGGCAGAAGCACACTCCAGCTCAAACTGTCCGTTGAGATACAGTTGCTCGCCCGTGCCAAGCGGGCTTGTTGTCGGAACAAGGTTGATCCCTCCCCCACCTGCGCCACCTGCAATCCCGGTAACGAGGCTGCCAGGCATCATCGAGGTGAGCGAACTGACAGCCTCGTCCGAAAAACGAATCTTGGTGGTCCCGTCCGGCATCTGCTCGGTGGTTACACAACCCGCCATCGCCGCAGCGGCCAGCAGGGGCAGGATGAGTTTGCACTTGGTCATGCTCGTGTCCTTACTTGAAAAATCTGCTTGAGCGCGTCAGAAGAACCGCCCCATGTCTTGCTGCTGTGCCTTCACCTTTCGCGTCTCGCGCAGCTGACCCACCACATCGCCCGGCCGCATCGCAAAAGCCTCGCCACAAGGCTCGCCGACCTCAGCCACATAGCCTTCATGCACACTCACCCGCACGAACTGGACGAACCTGGCTTGAGCCATGAGTTCGCGCTTGCCCTGATCGTCGACAAAAATGCCAAGCGCCAGCGGCGGCATGCGAGTGTCCATGAAGTTGACGCTCTCAACCGACAAATACAGCCGGTCGGATACGTAGGCAGCCTCGAAAGGCATGCACCCGGCCCAGGCGGCCTCGAAGGGCTGCACACCCACATACAGGGTGTCCCCTTCCAGCGCAAAGCTGAATCGCCCACTTTGCATGGGCGAGAGCAACATCACGCGGTCGTGCTCAGGATGGCGCAGCACTTCGTCCCGTTTGAAGTTCGCCGTCCAGCGCAAAAAGTTGGCGTACGCCACCACCTGCCTGGCGGCCCGCGCTATCCGGGCTCGCTCATCTGCGCTTATAGCCGGCCCGACATCCTTATGGCCTTGGGTTCCCATTAAATCAGTCCTCGTGCTTTTTGCGCTTTTCCAGCATCCCGAAGAAATCATCAAGAATCTTGTTCAACATCTTTTGCGGCGTATGGCCAAAGTTCTTGGCATGTTCCGACACCCGCTCATGATTGTCGTTGCGCAAGGTGTAGGCATTGGACGGATCTTTTTTCCGGTTACGGAACGAGATCAGCCCAGAACGGCGCGCCATCGACATCATGCGCTCATAATCGGTATGCGAAATGTTGAACTTCTTGCGGATATCGACCTTGGTCAGGCGCTCGTCCGCCTTCATCAGCCGCACCGACTCCAGCATCAGGTTGTGCAACTGGTTGAGCCGCACCAGGTGATTGAAGCCACTGTCGATCTGACCTCGCTCAACGGCACCGCGGTCGGTGTCCGGCCGGGCCAGCCCGCTGGAAAGGTTTTTCAGCACGACTTCATCGGACAGGTCCAGCGGGTTTCGGTTCTTCTTGGTTTCCTTGAAATCGGGCGACTCGCCACTGAGGTAGTAGACCGAGCCCTGCTTGGCTATTTCCACTTCCAGGAACGAGCAGGCAACCATGAAAATGTCTTCAGTGCAGAGCTTGCGCGACACGCCTTGCTGAATGGCTTCGCGGCTCAGGGGTTCGCCAGCTGCGCGCATGGCGGCATGGGTGTGCTTGGTCCGCTGAATGTCCTGGACCATGTTGAAATACGATTTCAGCGGCAGCACCTTGTCGGACAGGTTGACCAGCGGGTGCAACTCTTTGACGGTGTCTGCCAGTACATCCGGCGAGGGGACCAGCAGGGACCGCAAGCCTTGGGCAAGCGACAACAACTTGGTCCCGTCTTTCACTTCATTCGCTGGTCGCATATACGTACCTAAGGTTTTCCAATCCAAAATAGTCTTAAAGTGCCTGCAGGGAGAGCAACACCCTGCTCAAGCAGAACAGCACGGAAGGCTTCGCGGCCCTTGCCTGCTCTTAATCTCCAATCCTGGAAAAGAACCACCTTCGGCACCGCTTGGCAACAATCGGGCAAAGCGAAAAGGCATTACGCCATTTCACACGCCCGCAAACCAGCGAAAGGCATAACCCATCCCTCAAGATGGAAGCAACGGCAATCATTGCGGTGCCAGGCACCCGAGATCGCCGCCTTGACCTGGGTCAAGGCCCATGGACTGAAGCGTCTGCTTGGTAAGCTCCACCTGCGCCTTGATTGACTCAGGGTCATTCGCCATCTGCTGCGCGACAGCATTTTCAATCGGCGACGGGGAGGAAGCAAGATGAGACATGGTGGCCATTACCGCAACCACTACCAATGGCGGAACAACCCAGGCCAATGCAGTCTTGCGCCGGCGCGATCGGGCCTGGCGAGCTGCATCATCGGCGGCCTGTTCGCGCAGGGCCTTGCGTGACGGTTGCGGCGCAGCCACGGGAAGCGAAGCATTAAATGCCGCCGGCTGCAGCTGCCCACCCACCCTTTGAGCTTCATCGCGCTGGAAGTAGTCGTTCAGGGCCTCGTTCAAGCATTGCGCAAGGGCCTGGCGAACGGTGTAGGCAACCAGGGCCGGATCAATGTGGGTCAGCGCGCCCTTGCGATCTGCCTCGGCATGGAATACCAGCTGCAGGGCGGCCAGCTCGTGGTTGGACAGCGCGCCAGTGGCATCCTCGATTGCCAGGCTGACGCTGCCCTTCAGCAAGCGCTGATGACCATCGTCTTCAGCCGTATCAAAACCGGCAACCAACAGGGACAACTGCTGAAACCCCTTGGGAATACGCACGGTCCGGGGCGCCCGCAGCACGTCATGGGGGCTCTGGCTGTCGAACACCACCAGCAAGTGCTCGCTCGAGCCGAAGATGCGGATGCCGGGATCGAACTCGAAGTTCGGCGCTTTGGATTTCATGTACGTTGCTCCTTAAAGTTTCCCAAAGATGTCTTCAAGTACGACGGCCTGTGAAAGGCCCGTCATCATCCTTGGCTTCCCTGTGCGGTGGTCGATGAAGAACGCAGCCGGGACACCCGCCTGTTCCTTGCCGTTGTTTTCGAACGCGGCAAACAGGAACGCCAGGTTGGTGCTCAACTGTTCGACCGTTTCCGGCGATGGCTCAGAGCGGATCTGCTCGTGCTTGCCCAGCACTCGCGCCAGCGTTTTCTGGTCCTTGGCCTGCAGGATAGTGGCCGCAAGCGGCACGCCATCTTCCGGGTTGCCCAGCGCTGCTGAGGGGATCCACTTGATCGAGTGGCCCTTTGCCGCATACGCCCGTGTCAGGTTGTACGCCTCCCGGCAGTATGGGCAGCGGGGGTCGATGATGATGTAGACGGTATCGCCAATACCGCCCTTGCCTTCCTTCACCCCGGCAAGGGAGTCGACCGTCTTCATCGACTCCGGTACAGCCCCTTTGAAACTGCCATCCATCGCTGCGGCCTCACGCACGTTCGGTGCGACAACCGGCGACATCATCGGCGCGGCAGGTGCAACAGCAACGGCTGCAGGAGCAGGAGCAGGAGCAGGAGCAGGGTTGGCGACCTGCGCAGCGCCCGGCAGGAAGGCGTCGGAGATGTTGGCGCCCGATTCAGCATTCCAGGCCACACCGGTGAACAGCACCGCAGAATCCGGGGTGCTGAACAACACCACCTGATGGCCGTTTTTTTCCACCGTCCAGGCAGTCAACCCGCCCAGGCCCACCGGGCGGGCGTTGACGATGCGGCCATAGCGCGATACCCGTTGCGCGGTCAGGTCATCGAGTTCCTGCTGTGCCTGAGTGGCCGGCGCAACGGCTTGAGCGGTGATGAAAGCAGAGAGGTCCGCCGTTTGAGCCGGGGCGGCATGGGCGACTGAAACCCCCGCCGCAAGCACCGCAAGCACGGCAACAGGTCTTGCAAACACACCCTTCATGGCTCAACGTCCTTATTAATAATCCAATACGACCGCATTCTAACAAAAAAGCAGAAAAAGGCACTAAAAAACAAAAAATGGTCATATTGAATGATGACCCTCTGACAGCGAAATGCCGGCTCAGCAGTGCCACTTCATGTCGTTTTCTCATCGTGCATCGCCTTCCGTGCCGCGGCTTCCTTCTCTTCCTGGACGGCCTCGTAACGCTTCTTGTCGGCGTCGGTATACTTGTACGCCGACATGGCCTGTTCAAGGCCATTGACTGCCTTGTCCAGCTGGGGCTCCGCCAGCGATGCACCTGCCTTGCACTCATAAAGGAAGTGCGACAGGATGCCCGGCGCCTCCGGGAACCCGGCCTGGCGCCCGATCGTCTGCAGGGCATACCACATGTCCCTGTCGAAAAAGCGCAGCCAGCGCATCTCGGCGGGAGGCAACACGCCCAGGCGCCGCGCCTGGAAGAACATGGCGAAGATAATGGTCCTGACGAACGCATGGGCATGCAGGATCGCACTGGCGTTAGGGTGCTTTATGTATTTCTGGATGATTGCCCGCGGCACCTCCAGTGGCACTTCAGGCTTCAGCCAGGCATAAGGGTCGGCGGCACCAGCGCCTTTACCCCCCTTCGCCGAAGGCGCCTTGAACTGGTCCCAACACCACGCAACCATGTAGTCGCTGTCGGCCATCGCCGCCTTGAAGGCTTCGTCATCGAGCGACGTGTCTGTGGCAACCACCCGTGGCAAGGCAATTGCCACCAGCAGGGTTTCCGCCGCAGACAAGCTGCCAACCCGGGTCCAGTGCTGGCCCAACTGACGCCGCATCACTTCGGTGGCCTTCTCACGGTCGAGCGTCGGCGCCCAGCTTCGGTCCGACTGCGCTTGCCAGCCACTGATCAGCAGATGCTCGTAGGCAAACTGGCGGGAGGTCTGCGACATGCCGAATACAGGGTGGTCCAGTGGCTGGGCGATCAGGTCGAGCTCGGCGAACATCCGCAGGTGCGGGTACTGCGCCTTGTTCTCTTGCACATAGCTCTTGATGTTGTGTGTCCGGGTGAACCTGAGCTTGGGGTGGGTCTTGTTTATGCGCAGGAACATGCGCACCGAAAGCACTACCATGAGTACCAGCAAGAACCCGTTCATGAACAGGGAGGACGTGGTAATTTCGCCCCACGCCACGTTTGAAAAGTCACGCTGGCAGGCGCCCACAATGCCGTCGGGCGCACACATGCGCCCGACCCATTCGTTGATCGACGAAATACCCGGTATGTCCGCAAAGTCGCCAAGCACGCTCGGCAACCAGAGTTCCACGTAGCGGATGTAGGTGTAGGCGGCGGAAATCTTTTCGTGGGCGAAGTACCAGGCACCCCACCCCCCCAGGTAAAGCACCACGATGATCCCTATCAATATCGCGGGATCATCCCACGTGAAACTTTTTTGCCCACCGCCTTGCTGCTTCATTCAACGCCCCTTCTGCCGCCACAAAGATTTTCGCCGGTCATGCCTGCCGTGCCCCTACCTGACCAGCTCTTTGAGGATGTTGTGGGTGGTACGCACACGCCCCACCATGAACACCGCAGCCTGACGAAAAACAGCGCGTACGGTCATTTTCTTGACCACTTCGATGTAGACCAGCCCGAGCGTCATGCACAACGCCAGCGGCAGCAGAAACTTCCACAGCGCCGGCACCAGCAACAACAGCAACCAAGGCAAGGCAGCGCTTGCGTTGATCACGAAGAAACGTGCGGGTGGAGCACTTCTGCTCCAGTGATACCGTCCTGTTGCCATGTTCTTCCCCTGAATTCTGTTGGGTAGCCTTTACCAGAGCGCCCCGGCTCAGCCGTGGCGCAAGTCGCGGGCAGCCGCTTCGTTGATCACGCCCGCTGCCAGCAGGCGGTCCGCCTCGGCAGCAAACGTATGCCCTTCATCGCGCACGAACTCGGCGACACGCTGGGTAACCCGCCCCATGTCGGTCAGGTCCATCAAGGTGTCACGCACCTGCTCGGTGAATTTCAGCCAAGAGCGCGCCGCCGTGCGCTTGCCATCGACCGTTGGCACCAGCTTTTGCGCCATCATGAAACGGCTGGTGTCGACCAGGTCGTAGATGGCCGTCGCCCGTTCCTGTTCGGGGAAACGGGAGATCATCCGGCGCATGATCGCCGCCACGTCCTTGGCGTGGACCGTGCCGAACACCGGGTGGCCAGTCAGCGACAGCTCGACCGCCGCACGAATGGTTTCCTGGTCTCGCAATTCGCCAATTACACACAGGCCGGGGGCACGCCGCATGGCCTCGCGGTTGGCCCGGTAGAAATCCTTGAAGTGCGTGGGAATTTGCGACTGCACGAAGATCGAATGCTTGCTCTGGATCTTGTCGTAGGTGAACTCGATCGGCTCTTCATGGCTGATCAGGTTGCCCTTGATCGGCGTGTCGTTTTCCAGAATGAAACGGTTGATGGCGGCAAACGTGGTGGTCTTGCCATGGCCCGTGGCCCCGGCCACATAGACGATGCCATCACGCGGCGTGGCCATTCTGACGATGTCCTCGCTCAAACCGACGTCCTGGATTCGGGGCGGGTCATCGGGAATGGCCCGGATGACAATCTGGCACGACGTATCGCCATGGCAGGCAATAGGCGAGGCGTTTACCCGGTAGGCATAACGCAGGCGGGCGCCTCGCGCATCCTTGCGCTGCGGGTCGAACAACTCGTACCGCTCGTTGACCGCCGTCCCGGACACGATATCGGTAGTGGCGGTGTCCCGGTTGGCCGCCATCTTCAACAGTTCGTTGACTTCCCCGACATCGAGCGTACGGCGGGTGACCGCATACAACCGCCCGTACTTCTTCACCACCACCGGCAATGCGGGCTGGATGAAGATATCGCTGACGCCATGGGTAAGGGTTTCCAGCATCATCGCCTTGAACTGGTCGGCGCGGTCGAAGCGAAACGGGTCTTCGTAGCTGGTCAGCCGCTCCAGGCGCTCGATCAGTGCGCCCGGCTCCAGCATCATCACGTCATCGTGGAAGTCCTGCTTCATTGCGGCCCGCCTTCACCGGCAGCGGGCTGCGTGCGCAAGCGGCTGCCACCGGGGGCCGCGAATGCCTCGGCCGCTGCAGGCTGACGGGCGGCGGCCGGCGACGGTGCCGGGTTTGCGGCACGGGCTGGCGCAGCACGTCGCACCGGATCGGCGGTGGTGGAGGTGGCAATCGAGCTGCGCCAGACATTCATGTTGTCGTTGAATTCTGGCAGCGCCGTGATGCGCAACAGGGTTTCGTCCACCGCCATCGACCGCCCTTCCTTGGTAACAGGGATGGCCGCTCCGGAGATGATCGGCAGGGTGACCTGGCCGTGGCGGGCAAACTCACTGAAACGGCGCATGCCATCGATATCGCGGTTCATCCGGTCGAAGCCGTAGGTCAGCATCAGGTTTGCCTGCTCGACGCCTTGCTTCCAGCCTTCACGTACAGCCAGTTTCCATACCCGCTCTTCCTCGTCGGAACGCGGCACCAGCGCAGAAACCAGCGAGGTGCGGTCGAAGCTGGGCAGCGGGAAGGTCAGGTACTCGCGCCAGCTTGGCGGAACGGACGAAAAGCGCGCCTGCGATTCGATCTTGTAGGCCGCCCCCGACAGGCGCAGCGTGTAATCGCCGTCCTGGTTGTACAGGTGGCGCGCCTCGGTGATCACCGGCGGCACCACGCGGTCCTGGATCATCAGGCTGCTGAAGTCATAGACCGTATCGAACTCGCGCTCGCGCACCTTCAGCGCCTTGTTGATGTTGGTGAGCTGCCAGGCCAGGCCAGCCTTTACACCGACCTGCAGCGCGGCATCGAGAATGGCTTCGCCACGGGCTGCCGATGCCTGGTTCTTCTCATCGCGCATGGCCTCGACAGCGGACTTGGCATCGCCGGTGTCGCCCTGCTGCTGAACGTAGGCAGGCTTGTCATAGAGGCGCTCGGCGTCCTCAAGGGTCATCGGGGGCATGTCCATCGCCATGTTCAGCCCCTCCCCAGCGCCAACGGTACCGGCTTGTAGATCAGGCGCAGGGTATTGGTGCTCTTGTCGAGCACCACATCGGCACCGGTGTCGATCTGCGCGCCCACATCCTTGAGCACGTTGATCGGGGTAGCCTTGCGGACCCACACGTTGATGGGCTTGAGGTCCACACGCTTGCCGCTCTCGACGTAGGCATAGCCGTAGCGGCTGGCGAAGGTCTGCAGCAGCTCCTGGGGCTTGCCGATGAAATCGATATCCACCTGGTCGGTGTCGACCGCAGCCTGGCGAGAGGCGGCTTGCACACGGTCAGCGTTCAGGCGCGACACGTAGTTGTGCTGAGAGTTGACCGCTACCGATACCTTGTCGGCGATGATCCGGCTGGCAAACGCCTCGGTGTCGTCGGTGGTCGGTTTGGCAGAACTGGCACAGCCCCCCAGCGCAACCAATGCCAGCAGCACGCCTCCGGCCTTGCAGCAGCGTGCACCCATGAGCATTCCTTTCATTTAAAAACTCCTGAAGTTTGTCATTCTGATCGACCCTGCGCAGGGGCAACCTGCGGCGGCCTGGTTACTGGTAGCTGACCACCAGCCGGTCATGGCGCTGCCGTTCAAGGTATTTGCCCCATTTCACCGCGAGCGGGATCAGGTCTTTCTTGTAGATGTCGTTGAATTTGCGGGTGCGGGAGTGGTAGTTGGCCGCACGGGTCCAGAAGTCCTGACCATTGTTCTCGGCAAGCTTCTGGCGCAGCAGCCAGGCCGCCAGCTCTGCGTTGTAGCAACCGCGCCAGGCGACATCGGATTTGGTAATGGCCGGGTACGAGGCAAATACACCTTTCGGCCCCCAGTGGGTGGTATTGATCTGGAAGTGGCCAAGGTCGAAGGTGCCGTTGCTGTTCGACACGCTTTGCCCGTTCTTCCCGCTCTCCTTGCTGGAAATGGCCAGCAGCACGTTGGCCGGCACACCCTGGCGCTGTGCGGCCTGCACGACGCAGTCGATATCCGCAGGCCGCACGGCATAGAAGTCGTCGGCCAGCACTTGCGCAGACCACAGCGCCAGCACGGCGACTACCCATTGGAGCCCGTTGCGCGCCATGTTCAGATAATCCACTTCTGATGCTGGAACCAGAACCAGAACGCGCCTTCGACAAACAGCTGCCCGGTCGAGACCTGCCAGCTGCGATAGGACTTCTTCATGCCGAATACCCACAGCGCAAAGCCGATCGACAACCAGTTCAGGGCGATCATGATGCCGGCGCCGGTCGCCAGCATGTAGACGAACCCGGCAACGGCGAAAAGGCTGGCGATGAAAAACGCCCTGGAATGCAGCCGGTGGTTGCGGGCGATACGGTCGAGTTCGTCGCGCTCGATGGTCGTCAGCTGTGCCTTGACGCGCTCATTGCGGTAGCGCGCAGCATGCTCGCGGACCTTTGTGACATTGTCCTCTTCGAACAAGGCGAAGTCACAGTTGTTGCAGCCCCAGCTGTGCAGCACACGCAGCTTGCCTTTCGGGCTCTGCTCAAGCTCCTGATGATCGCCTTCGGTCTTGAGCAGGACCCCGCGCTCGCACTCGGGGCAAGTGGGGCTGAAATTGGAACGCCACAGCGACTTGATGTGCTGGTTGCCCATGCGCAGCTGGTTCACGCCCAAGGCCGCCATGGGCATGGTGATGAACGCGAACTTCGCTGCCTTCTTCCCTGAATCGAACAACCCCATCACGTCACCCTGGCATGCAAAAATTCTAGTTTCTGATTATCTGTTAGATATCTATCGTCGTCAATTTATGACAACAATTAGAATCTGCTTCCGACCAGTGGACGGGGGGCTCGATGCCTACTCATGCGGTTTGTTCTTCATCAGCGCGCGGCATTGCGCCTGCAGTTCATTCAACCGTTCACGCATACCCGCCACATCCTGCGCCTCAGGCGCGGGCGCTACGGAGTAGGCCGTTTCGCGAGCGATGGCATCGCAGGCTTCGCGGATGCGTTCTTCGGCGGCCCACTTGTCCGACAGCGATGCAAACCCTTCACCGGCAGCCATCACTTGCATGTCGAGCATTTGCTTGGGCATGACGATTGCCAGTTCACGGGCCCATTCATCGTCCAGCGTCTGCTCGTCCGCAGCCGCAACAGCGGGCACTTCTGGCGCCACCGTGTTCCCGACGATCAGGTCCGCCACCGCCAGAATGCTCGCCTCGATCGCCCCCGGGCTCAGTGGATCCTCCTGGGCTGCCGCTACGGGCGCAGCGGGTGGCGTAACGGGTGTTTCCAGCACCTGCTGCGGAGATGGCGCAGCCGGAGCCGGCTTTTTCAACGCACCGGTCAAATACCCCCCGAGCACGGCGAACGAAGTATCCAGCCTACCCAGCAGTGGCCGGTCGGGGTCTGCGTAGTTGTGTTCGAACGCACTGTGCATACGGGCAAAGGTAGGGTCGCCCTTGACCACCGCCCGCACCCGCCTGGCGAACGAGCCATCTTTCAGGCTGTCGACAAATGCCTGGCGCGATTGCCTGTTCTGCGGAAGGTCTGACGGCTCGGGCGGCTCGACCGGGATGAAATCGTTGATGCGCATTTCTTTCGGTGCCGGGCCGGCTGTGTAGAAGCCCATGCCGCGGATAAGGGCCACACCGCCGGTTTTGCCATTCTGCGATTTCTTGCCGACCAGGAAGGTGAACTCGCCGTTTTCCTGCATGGCAACGTCGTCGTAGTTCAACCGGCTGCGCTGCTCGATGCCGATGTTGTCCGACTGGCGCAGCTTTTCGTTGCCCGCAGTACGTTCGAAATTACCCAGCATGGCCTGCGAAGACTCGGCCGCCGCGCCCTGCACGCGCCGCCAGGTTTCCGATTCGGTGCCCGAGGTCAGGCGGCCGACGGCGCGGATGTTGGTGTTTTCCCAGGTGGCATCCGCTTCTTCGGCGCTGGATTTCTTCAGCGAGGAAAAGTCCTGCGCCGCGAAGGTGACACTGAAGCCCAGGCTACGCGCCTGGGCCGGGGCCACGGCGAAGCCGACCACGGCGTAATAGCCGTATTCGTCGAGGATGGTATAGAACGGGAACTTGGAGCCCGTTGGCCGGCTGTCGATGATTTCGCGTACCACCCCTTCGACCCGGTTGCCCAGGCAGCCGGCCATCATCTGCTTGATGCTGCCTACAATCATCTTGCCAAGCATGCGCATGCTGCCAGGTGCACGCTCCAGCGCCGGCAGCAGCACCACCAGCAAGCGGCGGTTGATCACCACATCGTAGAAGTCCACGTCACCGACGCGTGTCTTGAAGATATGGCCGTAGTTGAAGGTCAGGTCGTTGAAGATCCGCCCGAGCTGCATGACGATGTAGCCGTGCTGCTCCAGGGTCTTGGTTTCCTGCTTCTTGAACTTTGCCTTCTGGTAACCCGGCAGCGTCAGCAGGTAGGAGCGCAGCGGGGCCACGATCACATCGAACATCTCGCCGTACTTGCCGCCGTGCTCCCACACCAGTTCTTCGATCACGTTCAGCTCGAAGTACTCCAGGTACTTCTCGGGGGACAGGTTGATGTGACCCTTGTCCCGCAGATAGGTCAGCGGCCGCGTCAGGGCTGCCACGAACATGATCGCCCGCCCCTTCCACATGTCGCCGCCGCCACCGGAGTCATCCATCAGCGACACGATCAGCTCGATCAACATGCCCGACGAGGTATTCCCCATCATGTTCATGTTGTTGGTCACCTTGTCGACCTGCTTCTCGACGAAGTCGCGGCCAGAGGTGATGAAGTTGATGATCAACAGGTCATCTTCGCGGCCGAGGTAGCGCGACAGGCGGAAGATTTCCTTCTGCAGCTTGGGGTCACCCTTGCCGTCGACGTAGATGAAACCCGTGTTCTGCACCAGGGCGTTGAACACGATGCCGAGCAACAGCTCGGTGTTATGGGTGACCAGGCTGTCGTCGGTGATATACAGGTGGTGTGGGTGATCGATCTCGATGCACTGGCAGGGCGCCTGCCCGGCAGCGTCTACCTTCCACACCTCGGCCCAGCCATTGAACTTGGCAGACCCACGCTTCTTGCGCACCTTGGGCAGCATCACCACCACGCCACGCCCCATCAGCTCACGGATGGCATCGGTCGTCACGGTGTGCGCTGCTTCGCTACCATCCTCGCCGCGTGTAAGCACTCGCCACAGGTGGTCACCGGTGGCCTGGGCCCTGCGGCCGTCGCGGGTGGCAATCGTCCAGATCGGCTGAACGCCCTGCTCGATCACCCGCAGCACCGCAGCCTGCTTGCCATCGGGCGTGCACACGCTGTCTCCGACCCGGATGCGGCCCATTTCCACCCAGCCGCCCGGCGTCAGCACCTTGGCATGCTTGGGCTGCGGCTTACCGGAGCCCGTGGTGCCCAACACCAGCTGGTGCGTCCTCAGGTCGCTGTCGCCGGCGTAGATCTGCTCCCGGGTCTCCAGGTCATTGCCGAAAAGGGTAACCCCCTCGCCTTTCTTTTTGCCCTTGTACGAGCCGTCATTGACATCCGCCAGCTTGGGTACCCGGTAAGGGAAATCGAAGGCACGGTTTTCGACATCGACGAACTTTCGCTTGAACACCCAGGCCAGCAGCAACAGCAGCTCACCCGAGAAGGGCACCTTGATCGAAACCAGCGCCAGGATCGGCAGCGCGAAGGTGCCAAACACTGCGCCATCAGCAGACTGGAAAAAATCGCTGAAGCGCTGCCCGGCCAGGCGCGTGTCTTTGCGCCGCCGGCTGGTGCTGACTTCATGCTGACGGGATGCGCCCTTGTACTGAGCCATCTGTCACTCCCTCACACTACGTCTTCGTATGCACTGGCGCTGATGTAGTCAGCGACCAGATCCTTGGCGATGCGCGCAATCACGGACTGCTCCATGTCGTCATCGACGAACTCGACATCCTTGAACGTCTCGCGCTTGAGCCGCTCCACCATGTCCTTGCAGCCACCCGACGGGAAGCGGCGGGCCAGCAATGCGAGTGCGTCCGGGCGCGGCATGTGCTCGTAGAGCATGGTGCGCAGTTTCCGGTCCTCGGCGGTGGTGGTCAGTGCCCACAGGCGCATCGGCCCTGCAGACATGGTGAACAGCTGGCTGTAGGTGGCGTTCTTGGTTTCGAAGCGCGCCAGGAAGGTACAGCCATGCTTGTTGGCCCCGTGCACGAAGTTGACCAGCGCATGCTCCTCGGTGTCGGACAGGCCGATGTTCTTGCGCAGCCAGTCGCGGGTCTCCTTGGTACCCGAGTCGAGGATGAAGGTGGCCGTGGCGATCTTGGTCAGCTGGCCGAAGTCTTCCATCAACTGCGAAGCCAGGATGATCTCCATGTTCCACTTACGGGCCTCACGGCCATCGGTCTGCATCTGCTCCTGCAAGCCCACGTGGCCACCGGTCTTGTGGAATTCGTCCATGCACATGACCTTGTATTCATCCACCAGGTCCGCCACCAGGCGCTCGTAGAATGGCAGGTACTTCTCGGTGAAGAACGGGAAGTCCTCCTTCGAGAAGGCCACCTTCTTCATGAAGCACTGGCGGGCGATCATGTACATCAAGGCCGTCTGCTTTTTCGCCGATGCAGAGCCTTGCAGCGCCACGTCCTGCAGGTCGAGGGCCACGATGCGGGCACTGCCCACGTCAAAGCGGGTGTGATCGGAGAACACCGGGAAGTCACCCACCGCCTCGCGGATACCCAGGATGAAGGCGTCGACCAGGCTACGCCCGACCTCGCCGGACCCCTCGTATTCGGCCCGCACCTCCTCGGTCGACGCCACCGCCACCAGGTCATTGAGGGTTGGCACCGCGTAGCGCTGGGTCACCTCTGCCTCGTACACCATGCCGGCATCGAACATCGCGTCGACCAGCTCCCAGTAGGTGGTCGCCGGAAGAATCCGGAAGCCAAGCTGCGCCACGGCAGTATCCACGACATCGTTGTGCCCCGGCTTGTAGGTTTCCGGGCTGGCCCGCTCGATCTTGTCGTCCTTGCGCCGGTAGGCCAGGTCAACCATCCGGCCGACGAAGTTGCTCATCCCTTCATAGGGTTTTTCGCGCTCGGGCGGCGTCACTAGAATGGTCAGGAAGTTCTTGTTGAACTCACGGTCTTTCGGCAGTGGATAACGTTGGCCCAACGGCGTATCCAGCGGGTTGATGCAGTCTTTCCTGGCATTCTGCAAACGTTTGTACACCACCAGGTGATGAAGCCGGGGGGGCAGGTTGTCGCGCACCAGGTCACAGAAACCGGACGAGGAAATCCCGATGTCGGTGATGCCGATGTAAGGCAGGCCGGTCAGGCCCGGCATCAGGCAGGATTCGAAGTGGTTGTTGTTCATCAGCACCGACTTGCCCGAACCCGGCTTGCCTGCGATCAGCGTGATCCAGGTGGTCTGCTGAGACGAGAAACGCTGGTACTTGAGGATCTTGCCGTCCAGGCTGCGGTAGATGGTCGAACCCTCCTGGAACGGCGAGGCTGGCCGGGTCAGCGGCAGCATGGCCACGGCATCGCCAAGCGGCGCTGCGGCAGGGTCGCCAAGATGCTTGGTGGTCAAGGCCAGGCAGTTGGACTGGAACGCCTGCATCGGGTTGCCGGTACGCTCGATGAACACCGGTTGGCCCCACGACTCCAGCGTGCGCCAGAGCTTCGACTTGCGCAGCGCAAGCTCCTTCACGCCTTTCTCGTCCGGGCTGGCCCAGGTCATGGCGGCAACCTGCAGCTTGACCATGCACTCACCGTCACGCACCCGCTCGCGCAGCTCCTTGGTGGCCAGGTTGATGTTGCGGTTCTGCTCGGAGGTTACCGAAAGCAACTGGGCAAACAGGCTTTTCCAGGCCAGCACGCTCATGCCATCGGACGACAGCATGATCGACACCGAATACGGCAAGGCGCGTGACACACCGTTTTCCTGGGTTTCCGCGCGGTTGAGGCTGTTGAACAGGGTGTTGAAGTATTGCGGCTCTGCCGGTGGAATCGACATCAGCAACGGCGCATACACGCGCGAGCCAACCCGCACGCTGGTAGGGTCGGGCAGCAGACTGGTGCGCTCGCCACTGCCGATTTCAGCCGACGTGACCATGATCTGGCTGGGCAGCGTTGGGTACATGAACTCTGACATGTCCCCACTGCGCTTGCTGGTCTTCCAGCGCATCGGAATGGCGCTGCCCGGAATGTAGGGCTTCCAGGTACGCGGCGTGATGTCGGGGTTCACCTTCGCGCGGATGGCGCGGATTGCTTCACTGACGTCGAGCACATCCGCCGAGCAACCGAACTCGGGGGACGTCAGGTCTTCGGAAATCTTGGTGACAAAGGAAAGGTGGCGGTCCTTGAGGTAGGAAATGGGCCGCAACAGGTTCTGCGCTTCGGCGGTGGCCGGCCATTCCGATGCCTTCCTGAACTCGTTCAGCGCCTCGCGCGCCATCGACCGTTCGGTCTGGTCAAGCAGCGCGGGCCGCGACCAGAACACCAGGTAGCATTCTTCGTCATACACATACTGGGCGTACTTGCTCACGCCCTCGTTGATCAGGTGCCGCACGTTGAGGTTCAACCGCTCGGCAGTTGCTGCCTGCTGCGAGGCGTTCTGCTCCAGCGGCGCAGTCGCATCCAGGTCGCGGCTGAAGACAATCTGCAGGTGATGGCCGCGCACCTTGAAGTACACCGAAAGCGACGCTTCCAGCAGGCTCACCAGGCGCTCGAACTGTTCGCGCCCCAGTACGCTCTTGGTGCCGTTGAAACGTACGATGGACGCCAGTGAACCGTCGTTGGCGACGATGGACTGCCCACCGTCGACCGTTTCAAGGTCGCAATAGTCCTGCACGTCTGCCTTGAGCTGGCTCAGAACCGTCAGGATCACCGCCTCGAGTTTGTTAAACATTTCCTTGTTCTTCCTGTGTAAGGTTCTCAATGGCGAGGCTGATCAGCTCTGCTTCAGGTTGCATCAAGCGAATTGCTTCAGTAGCTGGCCGGTCAATGCCGACCAGTTGCCGGGCAGGAACAAGGCGCGGTTATTGGCCGCGTAATATTCAAGCTGCCCATCCTTGAACGCGCCCTTGGTTGGAAACAGCCGCAGCGGGGCCAACCATTCAGCACGTCTTTCATATTCTTCATCGCTGACAAGTGTTTTGCTTGCGAGGGTTTCGGCCACACTCAATACCGTGATCACTTCTCCGCCGAATACGTCCTTGAGCGTGTCGCCACCGCGAAACTGGAACGCTGCCAACAGGCTGGTCAGTTTCTCGTTGACCGCCCTGTCACCGAGCAACTCATTGACATAGATGCACCGGGCAATGTTGTTGATCTCGGTTTGTGTCAATTCCTGAACTGCCACGAAAAAACCGGTGCCATTCATGGCGCAGGCACCCAGGTGATGAACCTGGCGGCACAAGTTGCACGCGGTGATCAGGTTGTCCTTGGTGCAATTGTCGGCATTGCCATCCAGCGCATGGAGTTCCTGAAACTTGGCAGACTTGAAACCACAGAAGCGACAGGTGTAATTGTCGCGTTGCCACACCGAAGTGCGCAGTGTGTTGTGCGCTTCACTGAACAGTTTTCGTTGATCATCGTCAGAGCGCCACAGTGGCCGGCGCACGCCGAATACCGGTTGGTTGGCTGTACGGCTGACATAACCACTCGCCAGCGTGGGCACAGTCACTGCCCTGCCCTGCGCAGAGTTTGTTTCGCTCACGTCCGATATCCCCGAAACTGTCTGGAAATTGCGGGGCCTGGCGCCCCGCTTTAGGGTCAGCGGCGCGCAGCCTTAGTTGACCATGGTGTTGCGCATGATCCACATCACGGTGCCGACACCCGCCATCAGGCCACCGATGAACAGGCCGACAATGGCCGACATCGGCTTTTCACGCTCATCCTTCGACGCTTTCCACAGGGTGTACAGCGAAATGGCAACGACCACGAAACCACCAATCGACACCAGCGAGATCAGCAGCGTGGCGCCGCCCTGAGCGGTATTGTCGATGTTGGTCATCACGTCGTCAGCGGTCTTGCCGCCCGAGGTGTCCTGGGTCAGGTCAGTCTTGGTAATGGCAAATGCCGACGGTGCTGCCAGGGCACCGATAACTGCAGTGGTCGCACGAACTTTGGCCGAATCGTAAGCAGCTTTCAGGGTTTTGAGTGCTTTCATGAGTGACGCTCCTTGGGTTTCATATTTCGAAAAGCCGTTACGACCACGGCGTGAAAAGTCCAACCAGATTGAATCCGATTGTGTTGTTGAGTACATCGCTGAACCATTTGAAGTTCCACGCCAGCACACCGCCGATGATCCATCCACTGGCGGTCCCCAGGCCGGCCTGAGTTTGATTGTTGTAATAACCGTTTACCGTCAACCAACCTTTCACCATGGCAATCAGACCGACCACCTGCATGATGCCCAGCAGGGCGAGCGTGGCCAGTTGTGCCTGTTGCTGCAACGTGGTGCCGGTAGAGGAATAGGACAACATGCGCGAGTTGGCATAATCCCCGGTCAACGTTCGCGACATGATCCCCATCCACTCCAGTGTGCCAATGGCCAGCAAAATAGAGCCGATCACCAGTTGCACACAGGCGGAGCCGACAGAAAAACGCTGTCGCCCGGCTACATACTTCAATGCGTTGTCATGGGTAACACCCCAGATTTCAATCAACGCAGCACCTGTCAGGTAAAGACCGATAAGTGCGGCAATACCCTGGCACATCATGATCGCCGTCGGGATTACTTTCCCGATATTGACCAATACATCTACTAGATCGGCAAATCCGGCCGCCATGGCAACGTCCTTGTTTAAAGAGCGGGTGAAGTCACTACAATACCGCTGTCGCGATCAACTGAAAGCACCTTCAATTCGCGCTGCACCGGTGGCAACGTGTCGCCGGCCTTTACGCTGTCTTCACTCTCACCATTCTTCACCCAGGCCCGGTGCCCGACCACGGCCTGCACTTTGTAGCCACTCGATTGCGGAATCGGGTGAGCGCTTCTGGCGTACCCCTGCGACGCGGCAGGTGCTGGCGCCCTGCGCGGCGGCTTGACGATTTCCACACGCTGACGGTTCTGCTCGTAGCTGTTCATGCGCTGGGCCAGCTGGGACATGCTGTTATCCAGGTTCTTGATCTGGCTCAGCAGCAGCTGGGTATTGCGCTGCGATTCCTCACGCACGATCTTCAGTTGCTTTTCACTGTTCTCCTGGGCTTGCAGGGCCGCTTGCGCCTGCTCCCTGGACTTGGCGAGCTCGATGCTCAGCACATCCATGCGTGGCTGTTGTGCCGACTGAGCCTGGATTTGCGCTGTGCGCTTGGCCTTGGCGACCGGCGACGAGGAGGCCTTGATCACGACCACGGCGACCACGATCAGCGCCACGAAGCTACCGGCAAAAACGCCTATGAGTTTTCCGAATGACCAGTTCTTCATGTCGAACTCCTTATCGAGATTGATCGTGAACGTCTTGCAGGAAGAACAGGCCAAAGCCTTTGTTCGCAGGTGTTGCGTAGGTAGCCGGACGGTTGAACCCACGGCGTACTTCCGACGCGATCGCGGTACCCATCTCGCCCACCGACGAACCGATGACCTGCTTGGTCGAAGGCTCGGTCGTGGTCTGGGCCACTACACCGCTGGGGCTGATGATCGTGGTACCTGCCGTCTGCTGGTAAGCCCGACCGTAGCCAGACAGCAGCGAGGCAGCCCCCAGGGCGAAGTAGCGCTCCATGGTGTGGTGGTCCTTGGTCTCGGCAATACCCTGCTTGGCATCATCCTCTCGCAGCGCCACGGCGCTGATGCGCATGGTCGGGCGGGAATCGTTCACCGGTGGCGCCAGAATGGTGAATTTCACACGGATGTTGTCCGGCGCCTGTTCGATCTTGCCGATCAGCTTGGAGCCGTTCCATTTGCCGCCACGAATGGTTGCCAGCACGTCGCCGCCGTCGTCGGTGTTGACCTCCGCATCCAGCGTGGCGTACATGATGGTACCGGTCTTGATGAGCAACTCCCGGTCGGTGTCACCCACGGCCTCGATGTCGTTGGGGTCCTTCTTGTTCTTGTCGTTGCCGGCACGCAACACGCCATCACGTTCGCTGCTGCCAGCACGCTCGGTCGGGTAATAGCTGACCGTGCTGAAGCTGCTTTTTTCGGCGAAGCCTTTTGCGCTTTCAGACTCACCCATCAGTTGCTTGATCGACTTGAGCGTCTCGGCCTTGAGCTCGTTGACGTACAGGTCGCGCTGCTGCTCGGCCTTTTTCAGCTGCTCTTCCAGGCGCAGGCGTTCCTGTTCATCAGACTGTGCGTTGCTCGCGCCGGCGCGCTGGTTCTGGGCGGCCTCGCGGGGCGGCTGCCCCGCCCCGACATAGATCGGCGGCGGCTGCATGCTGGCATCGTTGTACGGCTGCCCGGGCACATTGAACTGGGCATTCTGGCCACGGGCAGCATCCCTGCCGGTGGACTGAACGATATTGGGGTCGAAGCCAGGCTGGTACGACATGCCGCGCTCGGCAGCCTGCTCGGCCTCCAGCGAGCTTCGCTGGTTGCGACGCTCCGCCTCGGCAGCGGAAATAGGGTCGACCGACACCTCGGGCTGCGGTGCACGCGGGACATCCACCGTAGAGGCCTTGCCGACAGGTTCGTCCTTGCTGGTCATGCCGTTGTAGGCCAGCGCCCCCAGCGCAAGCACCACCAGGCCGGCCGCGATCAGCGACACCTTGCCCACACCGGAACCGAACACGGCGTGCAGATTGCGCTGCATCTCATCGGACTTGCGCGCCTTCTTCACGTGCGAGCCAGCCGGCCCGTCGCGGTCGGCTACCAGGTGCTCGTCCTCTTCATCGAAGCCCGAGTCGTTCGGCGGCATGTTGTGATCACTCATTGCAGATTCCCTTGCTCGATGAAGACGGTTACGGCTTGCCCGCCAGTCGTGAACGTGACGCTGTTCTGCAGGCCCGCGTAGCGATACACCGCCACACCGGTGGTGCTTCGCGCAGCGTTGGTGTAGGCCGGGTATTGCGCATCAGCCTTGGCTTTCACGTACATGTTCGGGCCATAGCTCCAGGCCTCGACGCCCTCCAGCCCGGTCACCTTCAGGCGATTGGCCTCTTTCGGCGGCACACCATCCAGGAAGTAGGTCAGCGCATCATCGATACCCGGCATCCTCAGCATTGCCACAGAAGCCGCAGCATCCGGATTACGCCCGGGTACCTTCGCATCCACGCGCATGTCCACTTCTTCCTGGCCGGCAGCCAGGATCAGGATGATGGGCGTGGCCAGCCCGCGCAGGGTGACGGTGACGTTGCCGTAGGCCGCCGCTGTGGCGGGGTCCAGGGTGAGGATGTTGGTCGGTGCGGCAGTGCCGTTCTGTCCGTTCTGACCGCCTCGCTCGCGCCCGTCGCTGAAGAGTTCGCGGTTGATCGACACGTTCTGAATCATCCATGGCTGCCCGGCATAGTCGGAGAACACGATCGACGACTGCTGCCCCTTGCTCAGGCGAACGATGGGTGGCGACACGCCCGGGTCCAGGTTCAGTGCAAGCGTGCGGGTCACAGGTTTGGCCGGACTTATGTAGGCCGTGGCTTTCTGCTTTTCACGCTCCAGCCATAGCTGCTTGATCAGCTCTACCTGCGACGACGTCAGCTGCGAATCCTGAACGTCCTGTACCGTGTCGCTGATGACATCTTCCGGGCGCGGGTAGACCACTTGAGCAACACTGGATACTTGCCGGCCCAGGCCATTCATCGGTG
The DNA here is from genome assembly GCF_059423245.1 of Pseudomonas sp. GW460-LB5. Classification (NCBI taxonomy): domain Bacteria; kingdom Pseudomonadati; phylum Pseudomonadota; class Gammaproteobacteria; order Pseudomonadales; family Pseudomonadaceae; genus Pseudomonas; species Pseudomonas sp. GW460-LB5. Next base: position 34,868 of record NZ_JBWKXT010000020.1, on the reverse strand, counting down.
GCTGGGGCGGAGCTTCGCCAGCTTGCGTCGCGCCAATCTGCCCCATGCCACCCTGGGCGGCCGGCGCTTCTGGCGCCTCGTTGGCAAATGCCGGCATGGCGATAGCGCTCGCAAGCAACGATGCGATCAGATGCTTCTTCATGGTCACTTCCTTGAGGTGTACGGCGACAGCTGAACAGAATCGACGGCGATGCCTTTGGTGTTGGTGGCCGAAGCGGGGATCTGGACGATGGTTACGGCTGCGAGGAAATCCTGGCGCGAGCGTGCTTGCTGATCACCGCCGACATAGAACTCGATGGCAATCGGCACCTGTACCACCCAGTAGTTCTGCCCGCTCGCCAGCACACCGCTTTCTTCGACCTGGGCCACCTGGGTGGCCATGGCCCGCAGGATCATCCGCCCCTTGAGCACGCGCTCCAGGTTGCCGGAATCGTCAAGCGTCTTCAGGAAGGCCTTGCGCCCCTCATCGGTGTACCAGCGCGCACCTGCGGCATTGAGGTTGGAGCGGTAGTTCACATAGTCGTAGGAGTACGAGTTGACCACCGCATCCTTGGCGTACTCGGCCAGCGTCGCAGGGGTGACGCGCGGGTTGCTTTCAGTGGAGACTTCACAGATGGCATGGTTGTCAATCGTCGGAATCCAGCGGTACTTCGGGTACCAGAACACCACCGCCGCGATGGTTACGCCGAACACGCAAGTCAGGGCCAGCAGCTGCCCCCAGACGCGCTTGTTACGGCGCTTGAGATCCAGGCACTCCAGCTGCAGACGCTTGACTTCCCTGACGGTGGCTGCGGCCTCACCGGGCGTTTCGTCCAGTGCCAGCTCCAGCAGCTTTTCTTCATCGGTGCCCCGCCGGGCCTGCGGCGCATCACCATCAGGGGTTCCGTGTTGGGTTTCCTTACTCGACATTGCGGATTTCCCCTGTCGTTCCGTCGTAAATGCAAATCGAGTCGGTTCCGTCATAGAACACGACATTTTCAAAATTCGTTTGCGTCACCAGCCAGATGGCGGCCACCGCTACACAAGGCAGCAAGCCGATGCAGGCCCACTCCCCGATATCCAGCAAAACACCCAGCAACCGGTTGTAGCGTCGTAGCGCGCGAACATCCACATCCTCGCCCGCACCGCTGCCCCATGACGTTGTGGTTGGTCCCAGTTCGTCCATATCTCGCTCCATGAAGCAGCATTTTCATCCAAGACTTAGAAATGTGCAACAGCGAAATTTTGACAGATTGGGTTAATACCTGCAATCCGCGACGCATTTCTGCACACCAATGTAAAAGCTTTTGACGCTAAATACCCAAAATCAAAGCGGGGCGCCGGCCAATACGGCCACGCCAAAATCAGGGCTATAGCCCTGATTACACTGGGGAAATCAACGAATTAGGTGGTGTTTACTGCACCTCGCCGGCATGCACAACAGCGCTGACCGGCCTACTCTAAAAAATTACCGTCGACCTATATTTTCGATGTGCAAAACCTGACCATTCGGACATTTAAAATGGCTGAAGTCAGCGGTCGGAAAAATGTGCGAAAAGCCCTGAAGGCCACGTAAACCGTGATCTCCAGCACCTGATCAGGAAGATCGGCAGGGTTGATGGCGGGGTTTGCAGCGTATCCTCCATGACAAACCTGAATCTTGGTCCAGCCCTCCTCCGTGAGTATCCATAGAACTGAGCGCTACTTTTACTAAAACCCTTGTAAAACAAGGGATAAATCCATTTTTAAGCCACGCACCAAACAGTAGATTGCGGCTACCGCTGGCGGAATCGCCCGATGCTCAAGGGCGGTTTCTTCTACCCAAGGTACTGCCTTGGTATGGCGAAAACGTGATTTTCCACCATCTACACAGTTTTGTGCGATAGCGGCTTTTTGCCATCAGGGCGGCAGATGGTGCTCATTGCACTTTGGCATCACTCAACAGGCCCGCAATCAATGACATTCGCCGTTCGAAATAGTTGAGGGCCCGGGAGAAATAATTGCAAAACGCTATCCTGTAACGCCGCGTGAGGGCTCACGCACCGTGCTCTGCCCACGCCTCCAGCTGCACTGGCGGGCGGCTCAGCAACACACCCACCACAATGGCAAACACCATGGCGGCAATGCCTGCGACGTGCAGCACGCTCTCAAAACCACCGATGAACGCCTGCCGAGCCAAGGGAGCAACCTCGGCACGCAAGGCGGGATCCAGCATGGCCAACGCGGCGGCCAGGTCACCGGCAGCCACTCGCGTGGCCATCGCTGTAACTTCTCCCAGGTGCGCTGGGGCCACCACTGCCATCGCCTCCTTCATCAACTGGCCGGTACGGGCGGCCAGCACTGCGCCCAGTACACCTATTGCCAGCACGATCGCGCCGAACCGCGTGGTGGTGCTCAGCCCCGACGCCATGCCAGTACGCTCACGGGGCACACAGGCCATGATGTTCTTCTGCGTATCGCCATTGAGCAGCCCGGCGCCCGCACCTAGCACCAGGCTGGCCACTGCAAACGCGCTGTAGCCGCCATGGTTTGCAGCCCAGGCACACAACAGGTTGCCTACCCCCACCAGCATCAGCCCAAGCGCAAACACCTGCGCAGCGCTGCAGTGCGCGGCAAGGCGCATGCCAACCCGCGGCATCAGCAGCATGGCCACGGCGAATGGCAACATGCCCGCACCCGCGGCCAGGGCCGACAGCTGCAGGCCGTTCTGCAGGTACAACGGCAGCAGGGTCATCATCACCTGGGCGCAAGCGGCGTAGGCGAACATGCCCAGCAAGGCACCGACGAAACGCGCACTGCGCATCAGCCGCAGGTCGATCATTGGCCGCTGCTGGCTGCGCTCGACCATGACGAACACGCCGAACAGGAAGGCGCTGATCACCAGCCTACCTAGCGTTTGCGCACTGCCCCAGCCCACCTGGCTGGCATCGATCATCGCCCAGATCAGGTAACCCAGGCCGCCGGCGAAAGTCAGGCTGCCCCATGGGTCGAGCCGGGCCGCCGCACTGTCGCGAGACTCATCGACGCTGTACAGCACCATGACCGCGAGCACTGCCACCAACGGCAGGTTGATGTAGAAGATCCAGCGCCAGCCCAAGGTACTGGCGATTATCCCGCCCAACAGCGGCGCGAAGGTGATGGTGGCACCCATGCAGGCACCCCAGAAGGCCCAGGCGCGCATGCGTTCCTGCGGCTCATGAAAGCGGTTGCCGATGGCGGCCAGTGCCGAGGTCAGCAACAACGCTGCCCCCACACCCTTGGCGGCCCTGGCCATGTCAAGGAACAACAGGCTTGGCGCTGCACCACAAGCCAACGAAGCGATGCCGAACAGCACCAGGCCGAGCAGCAGCATGCGCCGCCTGCCGAAGCGGTCGGCCAGGCTACCGGCAGGCAGCAGGCAGGCAGCAAAAGCCAGCAGGTAGGCGCTGACCACCCACTCGATATCGGCGAACGAGCCCGCCAGGTCACGGGCGATACTGGGCAGACTGACCGCGACGATGTTGGTGTCGAGAATGATCAGGGCGCAGAGCGGGTTGGCTTGGCGGTACGGTCAAGTTGCAGCATCGCCGGGGGCTGCTTTGCAGCCCATCGCAGGCAAGCCAGCTCCCACAGGTTTTGCCTAACCTTCGCGAGCGGTGCAGCCCCCTGCAAAGCAGTGCCCGGCTATTCCACAAGCGGCCTTTACCCCCAAGCCACCAGCCTTGTAGTGTTGGCCTCAACCATAACGCCGCCAACCCAAAGCGTTGTTAGCCCCGGCGGCCTGCGTCATTACCCTGTAGGTAACACCCATGGAAATCCGCCATTTCCGCTATTTCCTCTGCGTCGCCCGCCACGGTCATTTCACCCGTGCCGCCGAGCAACTGGAGATCGCCCCGCCCACTCTCAGCCGCCAGATCCAGGACATGGAGCGCGAACTGGGCGTACGCCTGTTCGAGCGCAGCCAGCGCGAGGTCAACCTGACCGCCGCCGGCCAGGCATTGTTGATCGAGGCGGAGCACGCCGTGCGTCAGTTCGATGCGGCGCAACTGGGCGCACAAAAGGCCGCCCGCGGCGAAAGCGGGCGTATCGAACTGGGCTACGTGGCTTCGGCCGCCTACTCGGGCATGCTCCAGCAGCAAGTCAGCCGCTACAGCGAAACCTGCCCTGGCGTGCGCCTGAATATCCGTGAACTGCCCATGGCCGAACTGCCCGGCATGGTCCGCGACGGCTTGCTCGACCTTGCCTACGTGCGCTCACCGATGGAGCTGCCTGACGAACTGGAAGCCATCGCCTTGCACCAGGAAGGTTTCGTCCTCGCCCTGCCCGCCAGCTCGCGTATCAACGAAATGCCGCAGATCCCGGCCTCGCGCCTGACCAACGAATCCTTCATCCTGCCCGAGCAAATTTCCGGCACGCTGGAAGTGGCCGCGCAAGGTGGTTTCGTCCCCAGGCTTGGCTCACAACCCGGCAGCCTGGTGGCAGTGATTACCTTGGTATCACTGGGGCAAGGCGTTGCCGTCGTCCCGGAATCGGTGGTGCAGCGCATCAACCTGCCACAGGTGAATTACCGGCGGGTCGTCGATTGCCAAGCTAGCTCGTGGCTAAGCCTGGTTCACCGGCGCTTCGAGAAAGCGCCGGCGGTGATGAGGTACATCGAGATGATGACGGCCTGACCGTCGCCCTGAAAAACAAAGGGCACCCATCCTCGGGTGCCCTTCGCCCTACCGCCAGGTGAACTGAATCACCCCATCGACCGCGCCCCCACAGGTTGCACATGGCCGCGCGAGGTAACGATCCCCAGGAAGGAAATCACGATCGCCAGGCCCAACGTAGAACTTACCTCTACCCGGTGCTCGGGCGTGTACATCATCACCGCCAAGGCCCCGGCAATGAAGATGATCACCGCCCAGGTCAGGTACGGGAACAGCCACATGCGGAACTTCAGCTCGGTGTTCTCCCGCTCCAGGCGGCGGCGCATGCGCAGCTGCGAGATGGCGATGACCATGTACACCAGCAGGGCGATGGCCCCAGAGCTGGCCAGCAGGAACTCGAACACCCCCTTTGGCGCGAAGTAGTTGAGAACGGCGATAGCTGCCCCGATCAGGGTACTGCCAAACACGGCAGCGCGCGGTACGCCAACCTTGGAGGTCTTGTTGAGGAAGGCCGGGGCGTCACCGCGCTTGGCCAGGGAATACATCATCCGCGAAGCAATGTAGATCGACGAGTTCATGCAACTGGTCACTGCCACCAGCACCACCAGGTCGACCATGAACGCTGCGTTGGGAATGTTCATGATTTCCAGCGCACGCTGGTATGAGCCCACCACTGCCAACTGCGGATCGTTCCACGGTACCACCGAGATGATCACGAAGATCGACAGGATGTAGAAGGTGCTGATACGCCAGATCACCGAGCGGGTGGCTTTGGCGATGTTGCGCGACGGGTCGCTGGACTCGGACGCGGCGATGGTCACTGCCTCGGTGCCGATGAAGCTGAACATCACGGTGATGAACGCACCCACCACCGCCGACCAACCTTTCGGAGCGAAGCCGCCATATTCAGCCATCAGCCCGCTCAGGCCGCTGACCTCGCGGTTAGGCAACCAGCCCATCAACGCGGCAAAGCCCAGGCCGATGAAACCCAGAATCGCCGTAACCTTGAGGATGGCGAACCAGAACTCGAACTCACCGTATTTGGCCACGCTGAACAGGTTGGTGCAGGCCAGCAGCAGCACCGAAGCCAGCGCGAAGATCCAGCTGTCCACCTGCGGGAACCAGGCATTCAACACATGCCCGGCAGCCAGCGCTTCGATAGGGATCACCAGTACCCAGAACCACCAGTACAGCCAGCCAATGGTGTAACCGGCCCAGCGGCCGATGGCCTGGTCGGCGTAGGTGGAAAATGACCCGGTATCAGGGTGTGCCACGGCCATTTCGCCGAGCATGCGCATGACCAGTACCACCAGGGTTCCGGCCACGAAATAAGAAACTATGGTAGCTGGCCCGGCCGCCGCGATGGCGTGGCCAGAGCCTACGAAAAGTCCGGCGCCGATGATGCCGGCGATGGACAGCATCGTTACATGACGAGGCTTGAAACCTTGTGCAAGGTTGCCATCAGATCCCACGGTGCTCATTGATGTTGTTCTCTTTTTGCTGACACAAGGATGGACGGGCAGGTGTAGGCGAAAATATCTCCTTTCAAATCAGTAAGTCGACAGGTTGCTCGCGCGCTGTTGTTGATCTTTGGCGCGCATCACAGAGCAACATGTCCGTGCGGTTCGGGCTTCATTTAAGCCTTGCAGGGCTGCGGGAAATTACACGAGAACGCCCCGGAACTGTTCGATCACGACAGGGCAGTTCCATTACCGCCAGATGTCGCGAATGGCATGCCCGATCGCGCCACCTCGCCATCTGGAGCTTTTGTTTTTCATCTGGATGTGGGTTGCCAGTGCCGGCCCAGGCGATTTCAGCTACTCACAAAAAAGCCCCGGTCACCCGGGGCTGTCTTTGCACTGCGGGCCTGTAACCGCCTCAACGCACCAGGCAAGGCCGCTTGTGATCGAAGCGCCAGCCCGGGATCAGAAACTGCATCGCCACGCTGTCATCCCGCGCCCCCAGCCCCATGTTGCGGTAGCACTCATGGGCCTTGGCCAACTGGTCCTCATCCAGCTCCACCCCCAGCCCCGGCCGGGCCGGGACCCGCACATGCCCGTCGACAATGCGCAGCGGCTCACGGGTCAGGCGCTGGCCGTCCTGCCAGATCCAGTGGGTGTCGATTGCGGTGATCTCGCCCGGCGCCGCCGCCGCCACCTGGGTGAACATCGCCAGCGAAATGTCGAAGTGGTTGTTCGAATGCGAACCCCAGGTCAGCCCCCAGTCATTGCACATCTGCGCTACCCGCACCGAGCCCTGCATGGTCCAGAAGTGCGGATCGGCCAGCGGAATATCCACTGCCTGCGACTGGATCGCATGGCCCATCTGCCGCCAGTCGGTGGCAATCATGTTGGTGGCGGTGGGCAGGCCGGTGGCACGGCGGAACTCGGCCATCACCTCACGGCCCGAGTAACCGTTCTCGGCGCCGCAGGGGTCTTCGGCATAGGCCAGTACGTGATGCTTGTCGCGACACAGGGCAATGGCCTCTTTCAGTGACCAGGCGCCGTTAGGGTCAAGGGTGATACGGGCTTCGGGGAAGCGCTCGGCCAGCGCCGTCACTGCTTCCATCTCCTCTTCGCCACGCAGCACACCGCCCTTGAGCTTGAAGTCGCTGAAGCCATAGCGCTGCTCGGCCGCTTCGGCCAGACGCACCACCGCTTCCGGGGTCAAGGCCTTCTCGTGGCGCACGCGGAACCAGTCGTCATCGGCATCGGCCTCATTGCGGTAGGCCAGGTCGGTGTGTTGACGGTCGCCGATGTAGAACAGGTAACCCAGCATCTTCACCGCATCGCGCTGCTGCCCCTCGCCCAGCAAGGCCGCCATAGGCACGTTGAGGTGCTGGCCAAGCAGGTCGAGCAGTGCCGACTCGATGGCCGTTACCGCATGCACGGTAATGCGCAGGTCAAACGTCTGCAGGCCGCGACCAGCCGAGTCACGGCTGGCAAAGGTCTGGCGCATGGCATTGAGCACGCGCTGGTAGTGGCCGATCGGCTGGCCCAGCACCAGGTTGCGGGCGTCTTCCAGGGTCTGGCGAATGTTTTCACCGCCAGGCACCTCGCCCAGCCCGGTATTGCCAGCGCTGTCGCGCAGCACTACCACGTTGCGGGTGAAATACGGGCCATGGGCGCCACTGAGGTTCAGCAGCATGCTGTCATGGCCGGCCACGGGAATAACGCGCAGGTCGGTGACCACCGGAGTGCTGGTATGAACGGCGGGATTGGTCTGCATAGTCATGATTGTTGTCTCGCAGTCATCAGTGGGTATGGCCCAGGGCCGAGGGGGCCTTGAGGTCATCGGTAGGGGCGCCCTTGGGGCGAGTGCGTACAAAGAAGATGGCAATGGCCGCCAGCACCGAGGTCACGGCCAGGCCGTACAGCCCACCCTGGATCGAACCGGTCTGCTGCTCCAGCAGGCCGAAGGTGGTGGGGGCAACAAAGCCGCCGAGGTTGCCGACCGAGTTGATCAGGGCGATCACTGCCGCCGCGATGCGGGCATCCAGGTAACCCTGCGGGATCGGCCAGAACAGTGACGATGCCGACTTGAACCCGATGGCCGCGAAGCACACGGCGACAAAGGCGAACACCGGCCCACCGGTGGTGGACATGAACATGCCGATGGCGGCGACCAACAGGGCACCGGCTACCCAGGCCTGCTGGAACTTCCAGCGCGCAGAACCAGCGGCAAAGGCGTACATGGCCAGGATCGAGATCAGCCACGGGATCGAGTTGAAAAAGCCGACCTGCAGGTCGCTGAGGTCACCCATGCGCTTGATGATGCTAGGCAGCCAGAAGGTGGCAGCGTAGATGGTCAACTGAATGCAGAAGTAGATCACGCAGAACAGCACGATCTGGCGATCCTTGAGCAGGGTCCAGGCCGATGCCTTGACTGTACCAACGGCTTCACGCTCACGTTGCTCACGGTCGATGGCGGCCACTAGCGCGTCCTGCTCGGCCTGGCTCAACCACTTGGCATCTTGCGGCTTGGAATCCAGCCAGAAAAACACGAAGAAGCACAGTGCAACCGAGGCCATGCCTTCGATGAACAGCATCCACTGCCAGCCATGCATACCCAGGCCCTGAATCTGCATCAACGCCCCGGCCAGCGGCCCGGAAATCAGCGAAGCCAGCGCCGAACCGCTGAGGAAGATGGCAATCGCCTTGCCGCGCTCGGCGCCTGGCAGCCAGCGGGTGAAGTAGTAGATCACCCCAGGGAAGAAGCCCGCCTCGGCAACCCCCAGCAGAAAGCGCAGCACGTAAAACTGGGTTTCGTTTTGCACAAAGGCCATGGCCGTGGCTACCAAGCCCCAGGTGAACATGATGCGGGTCAGCCAAAGCCGCGCCCCCACCTTTTGCAGCAACATGTTCGAAGGCACTTCGAACAACGCATAACCAATGAAGAACAAGCCGGCGCCAAAGCCATAGGCCGCAGCGCTGATGCCCAGGTCGCTTTCCAGGTGCGGGCGGATGAAACCGATATTGACGCGGTCGAGGTAGTTGACGATGAACATGATGACAAACAGCGGCAGGACATGACGCTTGACCTTGGCCACGGCACTGGCCAAGGCGTCACTGTCGTGCCGGGCAGACGGAGTGAGGGTGTCGTTCACTTGCAAATCTCCCACTAATTGTTTTTGTGCGGGTCTGGGTTGTCTGACATGGCAGTGGGGATGAGCATATGCGTGGCGATGTTGTACGACAAGATCAACAATGTCGGTAAAAAAGCAAAATACAAGCTGTCATAATGTAAACATGCTGCGATCTTTCAAAAACAGCGAAGCTAAACAGCAGTCTGAAGGCACAAAAAATCGGCAAAAAATAATTTGATGGTTTAACTTGTCGTACAAGTTAAGCGCGAAACGGATCACAGCATGGAACCCGAAAACGCCCGCAAGCACGGCCACAGCCGCGCCCATGACCTTGTCTCCAGCCTGACCCAACAGATTTTGCTGGGCACCTTCAAGCCGGGCGACAAGCTGCCTTCAGAGAACACGCTGGTGCGCGAGCACGGGGTCAGTCGCACGGTGGTGCGTGAGGCCTTGTCCAAGTTGCAGGCCTCCGGGCTGGTGGAGCCGCGCCACGGCATCGGTACCTTCGTGATGGCGCGCCAGGCCCAGGCCGGGCTGCGTATGGCAGCGGAAAGCGCGGCGAATGTGCGTGACCTGCTGGAACTGCGTATTGGCCTGGAAGGCCAGGCCGCCGCCCTGGCTGCGCTGCGCCGTGACGAGGGGCACCTGGTGCGCATGCGCCAGGCGCTGGATGACTATCAGGACCTGGCAGCCGCCGGCGACAGCTGTATCGAGGCCGACCGACGCTTCCACCTGCTGATTGCCGAGGCTACCGGCAACCTGTACTTCACCGAGATGCTGCTGCAATTGGGCAACAGCCTGATCCCGCGCAACCGCATAGCCCTGGCCGAACGCGGGGGGGCGAAGCTGGCGCGGCAGGCGTATCTGGCCAACCTGGAGCATGAGGCAATCCTCAATGCCATCCGCCGGCAAGACCCGGACGCAGCGAGGGCGGCGGTCTGCCTGCACCTGTCCAACAGCCGCGACCGTTTGCTGCCGGGCTAGGGGCCGCTGCGCAGCCCTTCGCGGGTGCGCCCGCTCACACAGGTCCCGCGTATGGGCAGGGCCTTTGGGAGTCCAGCCTTCACCAGGTCAGGCAGATCTTGCCGAAATGCCGGTTGCTTTCCTGGTAGCGGAACGCTTCGACGATCTGCTCCAGTTCGAAGTGCTTGTCCACCACCGGCCGCAGGCCGTTGGCATCGATCGCCCGCACCATCGCCTGCTGCTGGGCGCGGCTGCCCACCAGCACACCTTGCAGACGAATCTGCCGCACCAGCGCCTGCACCAGCGGCAGCTGACCGGCCACGCCGGTAAGGATGCCAATCAGCGACACATGCCCACCGATGCGCGCGGCAATCATCGACTGCTCCAGCGTCGCCGGGCCGCCCACTTCGATCACATGGTCGACACCGCGGTTGCCGGTGAGCGCGCGCACCTTCTCACCCCAAGCCGGGGTGCTCTTGTAATTGATCAGGTGGTCGGCGCCCAGGGCCTTCAGGCGCTCCAGCTTGGCGTCGCTGGACGACGTGGCGATCACGGTGGCGCCAGCCAGCTTGGCGAACTGCAGGGCGAAGATCGACACACCACCGGTGCCTTGCACCAGTACCGTGTCGCCAGGTTTGAGGTGGTCGTCGCTCATCAGCGCACGCCAGGCGGTGAGGCCTGCGGTGGTCAGGGTAGCCGCTTCAGCGTGGCTGAAGCCCTTGGGGGCCAGGGTGAACGCGGTGGCACGGGCAGTGACCTGCTCACGGGCATAACCATCGAGACCGTCGCCGGGTACCCTGCCAAAGCCTTCGACGTTGGCCTGGCCGTCGAGCCAGTCGGGGAAGAAGGTGCTGACCACATCGTCGCCCACCTGGAACTCGCTGACACCTTCGCCCACCGCAACCACTTCACCAGCGCCATCGGCCATGGGGATACGCCGCTCGCTCGGGCCCCACATGCCGCTGACCACGGCAAAGTCGTGATAGTTGAGGGAGCTGGCGTGCAGGCGCACGGTGATTTCGCCGGCCTTGGGGGCAGCGGCCTCGCTTGTGCCGACCTCGACCTTGTCGTAGCCGCCGCCGGGTTGTACGTAGATGGCCTTGCTGGTCATGGGTGGGTCTCCGTATCAGAGGAAAGAATGGGGTTCAGCATAGACAGGTTCGGCCCTTTCGCGGGCACGCCCGCTCCCACAGGGGCACCACAGCCCTGAGACTCGCGCAATACCTGTGGGAGCGGGCTTGCCCCGCGAAGCAGGCGACGCGATGGATGGCCCCGGCTGCGCCGGGGTTCGCGGGACAAGCCCGCTCCCACAAAGTCATTGCTAAATCAGTAAATCAGTTGGGCTGCGCTGTCGCGCAGGGAGCAAGTGCCATTGTGGGAGCGGGCATGCCCGCGAAGAGGCCCGCATTGCCAACACAAAATCAGCCCAGCATCACCTTCAGTGCCCGGCAATCGGCCGCATGCCAGTCCGCCAGCTCCGGCCATGGGTTATCCGGCAGGTTCACCAGCACCGTGCGCGCACCCGCTGCACGACCGCAGTCCAGGTCAAACCGGTAATCCCCCACCATCACCAGCTCGCTCGGCGCCACGCCCCAGGCACCGGCAATTTTCAGCAGCCCATCCGGGCTTGGCTTGGGCGCCGCTTCGTCACGCCCAAGAATGTGCTCCACCGGGAAGCAGTCTGCCAAGCCGATGGCCTCCAGCGTCACATGCGCCAGCTCGCGGGCATTGCGGGTCAGGATGCCCAGCCGGCACCCGCGCCCGGCCAACTCGCGCACCAGCTCCACCGCCCCGGTGGCCGCCGTGGAGGCTACCGCCAGGTCGCGTTCGTGCTCCAGCAACCAGGCATGCTTGGCCGCCGCTTCGTCTGCCGGCAACGCCGCCAGGTGGGTGAGGATGTCGTGCTCGGCCGGTATCTCCAACGCCACGCGAATGGCGTCGAAATCATGCACGGCCACGGTCAGGGTACCGTCCATGTCGAACACCCAGTGACGCACCTCGCCCAGGCTCATGCCCAGTCCTTGCGATGGCGAATCAGGCCTTCCTGGCTCGACGATGCCACCAGTTGCCCGGCCTGGTTGAAGATGCTGCCGCGGCAGAAACCGCGGGAGTTCCCGGCCCAGGGGCTGTCTGTTGCGTACAGCAGCCACTCATCGGCGCGCAGGTTGCCATGGAACCACAGCGAATGGTCGAGGCTGGCGATTTGCATGTCGCGCTGCCACACCGACTTGCCATGCGGCAGCAACGCCGTGGTCAGCAGGCCGAAGTCCGAGGCATAGGCCAGCAGGTACTTGTGCAGGGCGGGTACGTCGGGCAGGTTGCCGTCGGCGCGAAACCAGGCGTACTTCACCGGGTCGCCGGGCTTGGGGTTGAACGGGTCGCGCTCGGTGACCGGGCGGATCTCGATTGGCTTGGCGCACAGCACTTTGTCGCGAATACGCTCGGGCAACTGGTCGGCCATGGCGCGGGCCAGCTCCACCTCGGTGGGCAGGTTTTCCGGGCCGACCACGTCAGGCATTTGCGCCTGGTGCCCGAAACCTTCCTCGTCGTACTGGAACGACGCGCTGCAGGTGAAGATGGTCTGGCCCTTCTGGATCGCCGTCACCCGTCGGGTACTGAAGCTGCCGCCATCGCGCACGCGGTCCACCGAGTACACCACCGGCAGGCTGGCATCGCCCGGGCGCAGGAAGTAGCCATGCAACGAATGCACATGGCGGGCGTCCTCGACTGTCTGGCTGGCCGCCGACAACGATTGGCCCAGCACCTGCCCACCGTACAACTGACGGAAGCCCAGGTCCTGGCTGCGTCCACGGAACAGGTTCTCCTCGATGGATTCGAGGCTCAACAGGTCGACCAGGTCGTCCAACACATGACTCATTGGGGGTTCTCCTCGCAAGGCAACACGTCTCTACAGCGCTCGTTATGAAGGCAAATGATACAGGGTTTGTCATTCTTACCGGGCATGGCCGTGCATTCAGGCGCGCAGGGTGCGCTCCCAAAGCGCGCGGTCGATGCGGTACAGCACATGCGGGCGCAACGGGTGCCCCACGGGCAGGCGGGGGTGTTCGAAGCTGCCGTTCAGGTCCTGCTGCATGCCGATGGCCTGCATCACCTTCTGCGACGGCAAGTTGCTCTCGCTAGTGAACGACACCACCTCTTCCAGGCGCAATTGGGCGAAAGCACAACGCAGGCAGGTCCACGCCGCCTCGCTGGCAAAGCCCAGGCCCCAGTGGCGGCGTGCCAGGCGCCAGCCGATCTCCACCGCCGGGGCAAAAGGCGCGTCGAAGTTGACATTGAGCAACCCGGTCATGCCGATGAATGCGCCACTGTCCTTGCGCTCCAAGGCCCACAGGCCAAAGCCGTGCTCATTGAAATGCCCGCGTACCCGGCCGATCAACGCTGCCGCCTCAACACGCGTCAGCGGCGCCGGAAAATAGCGCATCACCTGTGGGTCGGCGCACAGCGCGGCGAACTCGCGCAAGTCATCGTCATGCCATTGACGCAGCACCAGCCGTGCGCTTTCCAGTTCAAGAATGGGGGTCATCGTGCCTGCTCCGGTTTACCGCCTTGCAGTTTACAGCGTAGGCGCGGGCGCGGGGTTCACCCAGCCGGCAGCAGCCAAATGCAATTTTCACACGCCCTTCACCGGTCCCCGACAGGCCACTTGGCAGGATGCTGCCATCCACCTCCGCGCCAACCGCGGCACCGCCAACGGAGCAACACATGCTATCGAGCAACACCCTGGGACACCCTGCCATTCACGCCCGGCGCAAGCGGCGCCTGTCACGCAAAGCCCTCGGTGCCGCCCTTGGGCTTTGCATGGTCGTGGCGGCGGTGACCACCTGGCTGGCGACGAGGACGCATATCGTGGACCTTGGTAACGAGCAACAACTGAGTGACAGCGGCCTGCTGCAGGACTGGGCCGACGGCGCAGTGATCGTGATGATCCGCCACGCCGAACGCTGCGACAGCGCCCCCGGCCCCTGCCTGGGCGACCCCACCGGCATCACTGTGGCCGGCAGCCAGGCCGCCGGACGCGTTGGCCAAGGGTTGCACCAACTGGGCCTTGACAACGCCGATATGCTTAGCAGCCCGAAACTGCGCACCCGGCAAACCGCGCATTTCATCCTCGGCCAGGCGGTGGCCAGCGAGAACTGGCTGGAAGGCTGTGACAACCAGTTCGCCAGTGAAGCACTCTCACGCAAGCGCCCCGGCCACAACCTGGTGCTGGTGACCCACAATGGCTGCATCGACCATTTCGCCCGCCAGCAGAACGTTGCGGGTGGCGAGCGCGAGAGTGGCTATGCCAGTGCCCTGTTCGTGTCGGTGGATGGCAATGGCAAGGCACGCATCCTCGGGCGACTGAACGAACCCGACTGGCAACGCGTATTGGCCAGCACAGGAAAATAGCCCTCAAACGTAAACGCGATCCCTGTGGGAGCGGCCCAATCGCGACACAAGGCCGCTCCCACAAAAGGGCCAGTACCGGCGAAAAAAACAGGTACTCCCATTGCAGTCACCCGTCATGGCAAGATCAGCACTGGCCCTGATTGCGACCCCACCCATGCCGTTGCCGCTGATCTACCACGAAGACTACAGCCCGGAGTTCCCCGCCGAACACCGCTTCCCGATGGACAAGTTCCGCCTGCTGCATGACCACCTGGTGGACAGCGGGCTGACCACCGACCAGGCATTGCTGCGCCCGGACATCTGCCCCAACGACATCCTCGCCCTGGCCCACGACCGTGGCTATATCGAGCGTTACATGAACGGCGACCTGTCCCGCGAGGACCAGCGTCGCCTCGGCCTGCCCTGGAGCGAAGCCCTGGCCCGGCGCACGGTGCGGGCTGTGGGTGGCTCGCTGCTGACCGCCGAGATGGCGCTGCAACATGGCATCGCCTGCCACCTCGCCGGTGGCACCCACCATGCCCATTACGACCACCCCGCCGGCTTCTGCATCTTCAACGACCTGGCCGTGATCAGCCGCTACCTGCTGGAGGCTGGCCGGGTACACCGGGTACTGATCTTCGATTGCGATGTGCACCAGGGTGACGGCACCGCGCGCATCCTGCACGACACCCCCGAGGCCATCACCGTGTCGTTGCATTGCGAACAGAACTTCCCGGCCCGCAAGGCGCAGAGCGACTGGGACATTCCCCTGCCCCGTGGCATGGGCGATGCGGCCTACCTGAAGGTGGTGGACGACACCCTTAACTACCTGCTGCCGCTCTATCAACCCGACCTGGTGCTGTATGACGCCGGCGTCGATGTGCACAAGGACGACGCCCTGGGCTACCTGCAACTGACTGACGCCGGCCTGGCCGCCCGTGACGAAGCGGTGCTGCGCCATTGTCTGGGCCGTGACATCCCGGTGGTTGGCGTGATCGGCGGCGGCTACAGCAAGGACCGCGAAGCGTTGGCCAGGCGCCATGGCATCCTTCACCACAGCGCGGCACGCGTCATCGGTTGTTCACAGTGACTGTGGAACCGCTTGTGGATAACCTGCGGGAAAGGCGCTGTAGCCCTTTGTACGCAAGGCCTGCAGAACTATGATCATTTTTTGACCAGTGCTTCCATGGGCAGCGCTGCGCTAGAATGCGCATCTTTTCCACAGCCTGCTGCCCACCATGTCCGATCTGAACCCCGCCTCCCCTCCTCTCGCCGTCGTTATTGGTGGTGGCCCCGCCGGCCTGATGGCTGCCGAAGCACTGGCCCAGGCAGGCCTGGCGGTCGAGGTGTTCGACGCCATGCCTTCGGTGGGGCGCAAGTTCCTGCTGGCGGGTGTTGGCGGGATGAACATCACCCACTCCGAGCCGTACCCGGCGTTCGTTTCACGCTATGCCGGGCGCCAGGGCGAAGTCGAGGCGCTGCTGCGCGGCTTCGACGCCGAAGCCTTGCGCCAGTGGATTCACAGCCTGGGCATCGAAACCTTCGTCGGCACCTCGGGGCGGGTGTTCCCCACCGACATGAAAGCCGCCCCCCTGCTGCGCGCCTGGCTCAAGCGGCTGCGCGACTGCGGGGTAGTTATCCACACCCGCCACCGTTGGTTGGGCTGGAATGCCGACGGTGCCTTGCGGATCGCTTATCCACAGGGCGAGCGCGCGGTGCAGGCTGCAGTCGTGGTACTGGCGCTGGGTGGCGGCAGTTGGGCGCGATTGGGTTCGGATGGCGCCTGGCAGCCATTACTGGCCGAACGGGCTGTGGATATCTCGCCTTTGCAGCCCAGCAACTGCGGGTTTGAGGTGGATGGCTGGAGCGCATTGTTGAAGGAGAAATTCGCGGGCGCACCGCTGAAGAACATTGCCCTCAGCGTCCCCGGCAGCGCGCCGCGCAAAGGCGAGTTCATCCTCACCGCGCAGGGTGTTGAAGGCAGCCTGGTGTATGCCTGGTCGGCACCGGTGCGCGAAGCCATCAACCGCGAAGGCCGAGGGGTACTGCTGCTCGACCTGCTGCCAGACAAGCCTGTGGACAACATTGCCCAGGCACTGGCCAAGCCACGCGGTTCGCGCTCCATGGCCAAGCATCTGCACAGCCAGCTGGGCATTGATGGCGTCAAGGCGGCGCTGCTGCGCGAGCTGACCGATCAGGCGACCTTTGCCGACCCATTGGCGCTGGCCCAGGCGATCAAGGCCTTGCCGATCACATTGGTGCGTACGCGACCACTGGATGAAGCAATCAGCAGTGCCGGCGGGGTACGCTTCGAGGGGCTGGATGAGGGGTTGATGGTCAAAAGCATGCCGGGGGTGTTCTGTGCCGGCGAGATGCTGGACTGGGAGGCGCCGACCGGGGGGTACCTGCTGACGGCTTGCTTTGCCAGCGGGTTGCGTGCCGGGCGGGCGGCGGCGGAGTGGGTTACGCGGGTTTCCTGACAAATTTTGGGGCCGCAAAGCGGCCCCATCAATCTCAAGGCTTACGCTTACGCGGCCCACCATTGAAGCTCGGCACCTTGCGCACCGCCTTCACTGCCGGCTCCGGCTCCCCACTGTCCATCCAACGCCCCAGCCCGCGCTTGGCGCTGTTCTCTTTCGGCTTTTTGGGTTTCTTCGGCTTCTTGATCACCTGGCCACTGGCGTCGGTCATCGGCACCCGGTGATCAGGGATGAAATCCGGTTCTTCATGGCGTGGCAGGGTCTGCCGGGTCAGCACTTCGATAGCCCCCAGCAACTGCACTTCATCCGCGCACACCAGCGAAATCGCCTCGCCCTTGTTACCCGCCCGCCCGGTACGCCCGATGCGGTGCACGTAATCCTCGGCGACGATCGGCAGGTCGAGGTTGACCACCAGCGGCAGGTCGTCGATATCCAGGCCACGGGCCGCCACGTCGGTCGCCACCAGTACCTGAATCTCGCGGGCCTTGAAGCTGTCCAGCGCCCGCTGGCGGGTGGCCTGCGGGCGGTCACCGTGGATGCCGTCGGCGTTTACGCCTTCGGCCAGCAAGCGCGACACCAACTGGTCGACACCGTTACGGGTCTTGGCAAACACCAGCACCTGGCTCCAGCGCTGTTTGCGCAGCAGGTGACAGAACAGGTCTTCCTTGCGCTTTTTGTCCACAGGCACCAGCCACTGTTTGACGCTGGTTGCAGTGGCGTTGCGCGGGCTCACTTCGATACTGAGCGGGTCATTCAACGCCAGCCCCGCCAGTACGCGAATCTGGTCAGAGAACGTGGCAGAAAACAACAGCGTCTGGCGCTTGCGCGGCAGCGCGGCGTACACCGATTGCAGTTCTTCGGCAAAGCCCAGGTCGAGCATGCGGTCAGCTTCGTCCAGCACCAGCGTCTGCACCTGGTTGAACTTCACCGCATTCTGCCGGAACAGGTCGAGCAAGCGGCCCGGGGTGGCCACCAACAGGTCGACGCCACGGCGCAGGCGCATCATCTGGGGGTTGATGCTGACGCCGCCGTACACCGCGTAAGTGCTCAGGGGCAGGTTCTCGGCATACTCGCGCACGTTGTTGTGCACCTGCTCGGCCAGCTCACGGGTAGGCACCAGCACCAGCGCGCGGATCGAGTTGCTGGCCACCTTCTCGCCCTCCAGTGCCAGGCGCTGCAGCACGGGCAGGGCAAAGCCTGCGGTCTTGCCGGTGCCGGTCTGGGCCGCGGCCATCAGGTCGCGGCCGGCCAGCACGGCGGGGATGGCCTTGGCCTGCACCGGGGTCGGGGTGGTGTAGTCCAGCTGCTGCAGCGTGCGCAGCAGGGGTTCGATCAGGCCGAGTTTGGCGAAATTCATGGCAATACCGTCAGGGGGTTCAGCGAAGGCGGCAAGTTTACCGCATCACCCCGGCCTACTTGCAGATTTCGCCTTCCAACGGCTGCGCAGGCGCAGGTGCCTTGCGCCACTGTGGCAGGCCGATCAGCACCACCGCACCGATAATCACCGCCATGGCCACGCACTCCTCGGCGCCAATCTGTTCGCCGGCAAAGACAATGCCCAGCAGCACGGCAACCGCCGGGTTAACGTAGGCATAGCTGGTGGCCGCCGCCGGGCGTACGTGCTTGAGCAGGTACATGTAGGCACTGAACGCCAGGATCGAGCCGAAGAACACCAGGTAGGCCAACGCCCCCCAGCCGGCCGCAGTCGGCATCTGCGTCATACGCTCGCCAGACAGCACGCTGCCCAGCAACAGCGCCGCGCCACCCACCAGCATTTCTGCAGCGCTGGCCATCGGCCCTTGGGGCAACGGCAAGGTCTTGCTCCACACCGAACCGAACGCCCACGACGCCGCCGCGAAAACAATCAGCGCCGCACCCATCGGGCTTGCCTGCAGGTTGGAGCCCAGGTTCAGCAGGCCGATACCTACCAGCCCCAGGGCGATCCCAGCCCACTCCAATCTCGAGTTGCGGTGCCCGAACAACAGGCCGAACAGCAAGGTGAACAAGGGAACTGTGGCCACTGCCAGCGCCGCCACGCCCGATGCCACCCCTGCATGCTCGGCCACGGTCACGCCGCCGTTGCCACAGCTAAGCAGCAGAAAACCGATTGCCCCTGCCGCCCGCCACTGCGCCCAGGTCGGCGCCGGCGCACCACGCCAGCGCAGAAAACCGTACAGCAGACCACCCGCAATCAGGAAGCGCACCCCGGCCATGAGCATCGGCGGCCAGCTCTCCACACCAATGCGAATGAACAGGTAGGTAGAGCCCCAGACCAGGTACAAGGCCAGGAAAGCACCGATGAGCAACAACGGGAAGCGACGGGAGGCAGGCATGGGAAAACTCGAAATCCGTTTACGGGTCATTCAGTCTAACGGCCTGCCTGGGTCAAGGTACGTTACAGAACGGGTGCAAATGAGCGGCACAATTGTGGTGCGTCCGGTTTAGGGGCAGTGTTGCCTAACGGTATTTGGCCAGCGCTTCGCGCATTTTCGCAGCCGGGGTCTTCTGCAAACGGCAAAGCAGGTCGTGCGAGAGTTGCTGTACACCATGGGCCTGGCGCAATTCGCCTACCAAATGTTGCAGCAGGTTGGCGGCCATCTCGGCATCGGCCATGGCCCTGTGCGCGGTACCGGTATCCGGAAGGCCGGCCCAGCGGGTCAAAGTGCCCAGCTTGTGGTTCGGTGCCATCGGCAGCAGGCGCCGGGACAGCAGCAGAGAGCAGGCGAAAGACTGGCTACGGCTACGGCCAATGCGGCTCAGCTCGTAGTCCCAGAACTTCTGGTCGAAGGCAGCGTTGTGCGCCAGCAACGGGGTGACCCCGACGAACTCGGCGACTTCGTTCATTACCTTGTCCACCGGCGGCGCGCTGCGCAGCATGGCGGTGGTAATGCCAGTCAGCCCGGCGACGAAGGCTGGCACCGGCACACCGGCGTTCATCAGGCTCTGGTAGCGCTCGACAATGCGCCCGCCCTCCAGCATCACCACCGCCACTTCGGTAGCGCGGCAGCCGGCGCCAGGGCTGATGCCGGTAGTTTCAAAGTCGATTACAGCAATACGTTCCATCAAAGGGCCTCAATGTTTGAGCAATAGCTTACCCTCGATGGGCACATAGCGGGTGGCCGCACGGATCAACGACAAGGCGGTAAGCCCAGGCACGCCATACACCACGGCCTCTGTACCGTGGCGCTGGATCACCCGTTCCAGCAACAGGTCGAAGTCACCATCGCCAGAGGCCAGCACCACCTGGTCGACCCGGCTGGCCGCGTCGATCACATCCAGGGTAATACCCACATCCCAGTCCCCTTTGGCCGAACCATCGCTGCGCTGGATGAAGGGTTTGAGGCGGACATCGAAACCAAGGTTGCGCAAAATCTGCTGGAACTGCTGTTGCTTGCTGTCGCCACGGTCGATGGCATACGCCACCGCTTCGACAATCTGGCCTTCACGGCTGACGTCAGCCCACAACGCGGTGTAGTTGAAATGGCAGCCGTGCGCCTGGCGCACGGTGTAGTAGAGGTTCTGCACATCGGCGAACAGCGCGATCTTTTTCACCTGGGAACCTCATGTCTGGCCTGGGATACCGGGGGCTGCTGCGCAGCCCTTCGCGGGCACGCCCGCTCCCACAGGTGTCGTACATGTCACTGTGAGAGCGGGCGTGCCCGCGAAGGGGCGCCCAGCGCCCCCAGAATTGCCAGCAGTATGCCAGACCTGTCAGACGTACGAGTCGTCGTCCGAGAAGAACTCGCCATCGTCACTGCCGTAATCGGTGTCGGCATAACCGCCCTGGTCGCTGCCCCAACCACCGTTGTCAGCCACCTGCTGCTGCCCGCCCTGGTCGTTCCAGCCGCCGCTGTCACTGGCCGGTGCTGGCTCTTCCTTGATCACCTCGACCACCTCTTCCGGCTGCGAGTTATGGTTGAACAGGCTGCTGATGCCCTGCGCCAGCAACACACCACCGGCCACACCGGCTGCGGTCTGCATGGCCCCACCGAGGAAGCTGCTGGCACCGCTGCGCGCCGGCGCAGCGCCAAAGCCAGGCTGCTGCGGCTGAGGTTGAGGCTGAGGCTGAGGCTGGGAGAAACCTGGGGCCGACGGCTCGCGCCAGCCACCGCCGGATGCTGCAGGCGGCGCCGAAGGGCGCTGAGGCTGCACAGCCGGGGCCGCACTGCGCCCGCCCGAGCCAAAGATGCTGGACAAGAAGCCACCGCCGCCGTTGCCTGGTGCGCTGTTACCGGCTTGTGCGGCCTCGGCTTGGGCGCGGGCCTGCTTCAGCTCGGCCTCCAGTTGCTTGTTCTGCTCGTCGAGGCGTTTGATTGCCGCCTCCTGCACCAGAATTGCCTGTGCCATGTAGTAAGGCGCCGCCGGCTGCTGACGCAGGTGTTGCTCGATGCACGCCTGGGCCTGCGCGTCACGCGGCTGGTTCGGGTCTTCGGCTTGCTTGATGCGGCCGAACAGGCCGTCGATCAGGGTTTGTTCTTCAGTGTTCATGGGGCGACCTCGTGGGGTAGCGTGACAACGGACAGCGTCAAAGATGGGGTGTAGCGGCACAGGATTCAATCACCGGCGCCGTGAAACTTTTTTCAGCAAGTGACAGCCCCCCGCCTGCTTTGGGCTAAAGTTATGCCCCTGTTTTTACTGCCATGCGATGTTGACTGATGAATCCGCTGAGCGTTCTGCGCGACTCCCTGTACTTCTTCCGCCGCCACCTGCCGAACATTCTCCAGCTGTGCCTGCCGTTTGTGGTGCTGGAAGCCTTGCTCACCCAGCTGCTGTACCGGCAGATGGGCGACCAGGCATCGCCGGCCTACGGCATGCTGGTCAGCCTGCTGTTCTACCCGCTGTACAGTGCGGCACTGATTCTTTACCTGCACACCCGCAGCAACGGCCAGGACATCGGCAAGCGCGACCTGTTCGCCCGCGCCTTGCAACTATGGCCACAACTGGCCCTGCTGATCCTGATCAGCTCGCTGCTGATCATGGCCGGCCTTGCGCTGTTCATCTTCCCGGGCGTGTGGATCATGATCAACCTGGTGTTCGCCGAGTACCTGCTGGTGCTGCGCGGCCTGCCGGTGGTGCAGTCGATGCGCGAAAGCGCCCGCATGACTACCGGGCACTTCATGCGCATCATGATCTGCGTGCTGGCAGTGCTGGCACCGATCTGGCTGATCGACGGGCTGCTGCTGATGGCGTTCCCCGAGCCATCGCCCGGCATGGAGCTGGCCATGGACAGCCTCAGCGGCTTCCTGCAGCTGTTCAGCACTGTGGTGCTGTACCGCCTGTTCATGCTGCTGGAAGGTGAAGCCGACTGACCACCGGCCCGGCTACGGTCACGTCCCCCTGGGCTTGGCCCGTGCTGTAGCCTCGGCCACCAGCGGGTCGTCCGGCCAGTAATTACCACCATCGCAACTGCGATGCATAGATTGACACGCTCAAACCAGCAGAAAACCTGGGTTTCTCCCGCATACCCATTGACGGTGATTGACTGTCAATGGATTCGCCCTGGATTGACGCTTCTGCAGGTATTTTGAGGACATATTGACAGCCAAAATGTGCGCAGACTGCATCCAGCTCCACAACGATTGACACCCCGCGCCCCTCACCCTAAAACGGTAATCCACGCTAAGTTTGGGAGCGGGAAAATCTCGGGGTGTGAAAGACACCTCTCGCTATACTTCCTACTAAATGGCACAGTGCCTCCATGGCATTGATTGCCGTGAATTGCCTCTCTGATCGCGAGCGCAGACGCTCACCGGGGAGCTGATTCTTCTGCCAGATCCTCGAGTCCTGTCGCCTACGGCGATGGGGAAAGCAAAGGCTGCGGCCCCTTTGGAAAGATCGTGTTATGGATGGCGTAATTTTCAAGCAAACCGGTCAGTACGCAGTGTGCTGTGTTGAAAACTTTTCTGATGAGCTAAAGACCACGATACGAGACAACCTAACGCGTATCTGCCATGGCGCCGATCTCGCCAGCCGCAGCTCAATCATGTTCAAGTATGCAGCCACCCTCAAATCATTCTGGGATCGCTATTCGACTAAAGAAGATAAGACGCGAATTGGTATGCTTGGAGAACTCCTGGCACACGTGATCATTCTTAAAAAGCTCGATAGCTTCGATGTCATTTCCCCGTTCTTCAACATGGAAGAAAAACACATCAGGAAAGGCTTTGACCTCGTCCTGTACGAATCCGCTTCGAATGAAGTGTGGATCACCGAGGTAAAGTCGGGCGGAGCAGGCACAAGAACCTCTTGCGCAGCTACTAGCGCATTGCTGGCCAAGGCTCGAGATGACTTAAAGGGCCGACTTGCCGAGGCCGAGACGAACCATTGGCACAACGCGATCAATGCCGCCCAGAAATCAATCAATGAAAGTAAAGGCTACAAAGAATCAGTTCTTGAGATTCTAGGTCTAGAGGGTGACAACGCCTACCTGAACACTGCTGTTGCCTCAGACAACAATGTCGTTCTGGTATCTGCGCTATTCAACGATGCGACGCGAAAAGTAGAAGAGAAGACAGTCGAACATTTCACAAACAAGCTGATAGCCAACCCGATATTCAAAACCGTTCTAGTGCTATCGCTTCAGAAAGGAACGCTTCAGAAGCTAGAAGACTTCCTTCGCACAGAGGCAGGATGCTAAATGCAAGAGCTCACCATCAAGGAGTTAGCAAAAACCCGTTTCAAAGACATTTACATGAACCTTCTGCGCGGTCATGAAATGTCCGATGGGGAAACTGTAAAACTTCTCGCTATCGCTGTATTACTACTTAATCACAGCGCGGCAGAAATTAAGCGCCTAGGTTATCGAATCACCCTGCTTTATGGAAACCTTACTGGCCGATACGAGCCTCTTTACGACGTAGCCGTGAACAGCGGGCTTCTCCCAGTTTCTGCCGTTATCGGAAAGTCGTTTGAGCAAGATGAACGGCTGAGCAACTCTTTTATCCAGAACATCGTAAGTAGCTACGTAGATACCTTCCGCGATCAAGAGATGGTGCTTACAGAGCAGCAGGACACCTTGAGAACTTTCGTACAAGCTGAGTATGAAAATTCATCAGTTGTAGTAGCTCCGACCTCTTACGGCAAATCAGATCTGATCATTAAGTCCGTTAGAGACAACCCTGAAAAACGTGTACTCATTCTTGTACCCTCAAAAGCCTTACTGGCTCAGACAAAAAAGCGGTTGATTTATGCTGACATCAACGACATGGGCAAAGTCATCACGCACCCCGAGATGTATTCTCCTGAGCGAAACTGCCGCGTTTTTGTACTGACTCAAGAACGACTGAATCGCATGCTTAACGAGCATAGTTATTTAAAATTCGACATGGTGTTCGTGGACGAGGCGCACAACCTCCTCCAGGGCGATAGCCGCAACGAACTATTGGCCACGATGCTATGTATTTTGGGAGCTCGCAACCCCGACACTTCCTTCAAGTTTCTAACTCCATTCCTTTGCAATGAGCTTAATGTTCGTGTTCGCTACTTGGACATGACACCGAAGGGATTCAGGATTGATGAGTATATAAAATCCGAGCGTTTCCTTGTTAGGGACTTCAGAACCGGAAAGGATGATGGAAAGCTTAAGCTCTATGATCATTTCCTTAACCACTGGATTGACTTAGATCGCAAGCACAAGAACTGCTTTGACCTTATTAAAAATGAATCCCTTGCCAAGAACATTATCTACGGAAACACGAAAAAACGGATCGAGCAATTTGCGCTCGAACTAGCCGAGAGCTTGCCAAACATTGAATGCCCACTGGTTCAAACAGCTTGCGACGAACTCGAGGAAACGTTCGACAAGCGCTATCGGCTCATCGCTTGCCTACGAAAGGGTGTGATGTACCATCACGGTTCAATCCCAGATACCATCCGTCTTTATCTTGAAAATCTGTTCAATAAGTCCAAGGCGATTAAATACCTGGTATGCAACTCAACGTTGCTTGAAGGAGTAAATTTACCAATCGAGCGACTGTTTATATTTGACTACTCCAAAGGAATAGGAAACCTGACGTCATCACAGTTCAAAAATTTGATTGGTCGGGTAAACAGATTTAGTGAGGTATTTGACCCCAAGGCGGGTTCTGCGCTGCAAAAGCTTGAATCCAGCATTTACCTTTTGGGTGTTGATGAATACACCCACAAGAGAGCGAACCTCAAGACGTTCTACGAAAATTCCGTAAACGTCTCGAAAGAAGACGAAGACACGGTCAACAATGTTCTCCTCGAAGCAGCTGACATAAGTGATGACAAGGCCGCCCTACGCCACAAGGACGCGGTATCAAGGCTTGAAAACCTTCAGCCAGGCGTTGTCACTGGCGAAGAATGCAAATATGTAAAGACAGAGGTTGGCCGCTTAATGATCGCCAACAGCGTCAGCGAAATCGACGTATTTGCCTCAGAAGAAGACGTGGACGAAGCCATTAGCCTATCACTCGAGGCGAATGGGCCAATCAATACCGCCGACCGGCTCTTAACCGACATCAAGACTTGCTTCATCGAAAAGTTTCATGCAGGAACAAAAAATAGCGACATGCTGCGCCTAAAAAATCAGGCAGCGTTGGACTTTTACGCAATGTTCCTGGATTGGAAACTAAAAAAACGCACTACAAAACAAATCATCAGACACACGTTAAAATACTGGGAAGATCTCCCCCAAACGAAAGGCACTGACTATGTATACGTGTCCAGCTGGGGCGACACCAAGTACAAAAATAGCCATAGTGCTCACTATGTAAGAATTTCACGAAAGAACGACGTAGAACGAGTCAATCTCGCAATCGTAAGGCTCAAAGACGAAGACGACTTTTTTGACAACAAAATCTTCAGATTCCTTGAGATCCTCAATGGAGTGGGCGCCGTAGAGCCTAGCTTCTACAAGCGAGTGAAGTACGGTACCGACGATGAATCAAAAATCAAATTGATTCGCGAGGGGTATAGTCGCGGATTATCCGAACTGTTGCTTGATCGATACCCTCGGTATGTGCGCATGAATGCGAATGGTGAGATCGAGGTCAGCTCCCATGTAATCGGGCTGATGAGACGGAACGAAGAAAGTGACCTGCTGATCTTTGAAGCCCAGCTGAACTTGAAACCTGTGCCAGAGCAGTCGGCGTAGCTCCACAGAGAGCTGAAGGATGATGCCCGCTGGCCTGGTTGATACCGGGAGGGCGGGCAGGACTCGGAGGCGGCCAGCAGAACACCTATCAGTCAGCCTGAAGGGTATAGACCGCCTTCCGCTTTCCATATAACGCGATTTTCATAACCTCATTTCCAGCGCTTGCAGCCTCTGCAACCTTGATGAGCTTGACCATGCTGTTGACCGTGCTCGTCTTGGACTGGTACTTGAACCGTTCGATTTCGGCCACGGAGCAGGCACGGTAGGCCGTTCGGATCACCCCGGATCTCTCTAGAAGGTCGATCTTTTCGGGCGAAATCCATGAGATCAGCTCAGTGATTTTGCTGATTTTCTCGTGCAGGTGGGCCACTGCTTGGTGTTCATCATTGACGTTGAAGCGCTTCCAAGCGGGTTCGTGGTGGAACACTCGATTTCGGAACTTCCGTACCAGCGCAACCTGATCCTTGCACCCGGCCAGCATGGCGCTCGCCTGACTCGTTGGCCACTGGCCCTTGAAAACCCGCCCAAGATTCTTCGGCCAGATAAGGTTGTTACCCATATATTCGTTGTCCAGAACGAATTCCCACGTGGAAAATTCCGTTTTGGATACGACCTCTTGGTGGTCTGGCTGCCCACTGACCTGCCGGCTTTTGCGCTCGTACCAGGCGGTGTTGAAGGCTGACCCGAAATTTTTAGTCAGTTTCGCGACCGCATCGGGCACCTGGCCTCCGGGAGTAAAGCTCTTGTACTTAAGCGTCTTTGCCTTCCACCAAAATTTCCCAAGATCAGCCGTCAGGGCGGTGTCAATCGAGTTCCGTAACGTGACCTCCGCCGCGCTGAGCAGGGGGTAGAGAACCCCACAAACGTGCGAGTTCCACAGGTAGGCCCCCACTAGCTCAGCGTCATTGCTGGTCGAAAATACCTTGCTGTAACTGGCGATTCGGTGAGAGCTGATGAGGTGGTCGATCAGCTGGGGTCTATACTGGATGGTGTGAGGCATGCTCGGCTTCCTACTGGCCAGGTGCCTGTATAAAGGGGGTTGACATCAGTGTCAACCGCTCGTAGGATTGAGAAACGGTTGGCATTGAGCTCCAATGAGCGAAAGCTTACGACTCCTTGCAAAGACCACGAAACACCCGCCCCGGCCTCGAGCCGGGGTTTTCGTTTCTGGAATATAAGTACTCATTTCACCCCCTCGTACACGTCGCCTCCCCCGTTATCATCCCGCTTCCAAACCGCCATTCCTGCACCTAAAAAGCGCCCTAAATCGTTCACGTATTCCTTGCTAGTCAGCCGTTAGGCTACCATCGACCTGCCACCATATAGCCATCACTTCGTAACGCTCGTTTAGGCCTTCAGGCTCAGAACTGGTTGATCAGAGGGAACTCATGCCGAACATTTGGCTCAAGCTGTCGGGCGTTCTCGGAGCCTGGTTCGTCTCCGCGGTTGTCCTGCTCATTGCTCCGATCCTGTTCTTTCCCTTCACTCTTATTGGCTGGCTGGCATTCGGATTTGCTTCGCCGGCAGCCGTCTACTTCTTCATCTACGACAAAGATCACATGGCCGTCGTAGGCGTGCTCCTGATGCTGCTCCTGGCTTGGAAGGAGGGCTTCAAGGCATCGCTGAGCGACGCTGCTGCCTTGGCAAAATACGAATACGAGACGGATAACCCAGGATGGCTCGAGCGCTACTACCTTCGTCGAAACCGAGACCTGGTCGAGGCCTACTGGCGGGTCTACAACTTCGAGGTGGCAGAGGACTCGCTGGAGGAGTACCTGAAGAAATACATGCCTGAGGTTTACAGGCACCACACACAGGGGCTGTCATTCCTGCCCGATTGGCCGATCTTTCAGCATGTCAGTGGACACGTTCGAAGCGGTCACATCCGAAACACCCGCAATGGCCCCGTGGCGGTGAGATCGCACCATGTCTCCGGCCATACCAGGACTAGGCGCCGATGAGCCGCAGGCGGCAGAAATGCCAATCGTGGCCTTCGTCACTACCCCTCAATTAAAATCATATTTGAGAACTAGAAGAAGGACTTTCGATGTCTTCCAATAAATTCATCCTAGAGCGTTCACTGCTCCGCCGTGCCGATATCCTTCTGACCGGTGATAAGAGCCTCACCAGTCTGGGGATCCGAGCCGCCACCGCAAGCAGATACTCTCATGCTGCCCTTTACATCGGAGGAACCACAATCGAAGCTACTCTCGATGGTGTGTTTTCCAAAAGTCCACAGCGCCTGATCTTTGACAAAGCAACTGATATTCTTGTACTACGCGCCAAACGGCCACTTTCCGAAGAAGAGGTAAACGCTATATGCGACTATGCACAATCGAAGGTTGGAAGTCTTTACTCGGTCAATGAGGCAATCACGGTAAGAGCGAGATCGCTACTGCGGCACAAGGAAAGTGAACGACAGTTCTGTTCTCGCTTGGTAGCTAAGTCCTTTGAACACGCAAACTTCAATCTCATCAATTTGAGAAATCCCGCGTTCTGCACTCCGAGACAACTCTCGCTGTGTCAAGCCTTTGAGCCCGTTCCAGGGGTGGTTAGGCCTGCTAGCGAAGCAGAGGTTACCTTCGCGATGACGGAGGATCCAAACCAGACGCATCAGCGGCAAACCTATGACTGGCTAGGCAAGGTCAGACATCTAGTAGGTGAGAATGAGGAACTGGCTAAAAAATGGGATATCCAAGCGCTTGATGATGTCAACAGCTTCCTGCTTGCTCACCCAGAGTACGACCAACAAATATCTGAATTCATGCAGAGCAGCGGTTATCTTGAATTCTACAAAATAGAATCAATAAACAACCCGCATCGATACAGCAGCAAACTCCTCATACATCAACTTAGGCAAATTGAAGATCCTGGCGACTATATCGACGACGAGCTTGAAAAGGAGCCTGGCCTTTTCCGAAGGTTTGGAACAATGCAATATCAGCTTTCGCAGCTATATAAAGAAAAAAATCTTAATTTTTTCTGGCTACAGATAAGACTCTACAACAATATGCTTAAGGAAATCCTTATCCGAGTATCGGTAATTCGGGACACTTACCTTAGTCTTAGAATGCCGGAAGAGGCCCAAAATCTGAATTCAACCATTGAGACCGTTGCATCTGTGGTTCGCCAAGGGCAAGAGTTGTTGGATGGACATCGCCCAATCTGAATAAGATCACAGGGGTTGCGCTGATAGGGATGCTACGAAAGCAGACACTTGGATGCGCCACCTATCAGCATGTAGCCTCTACACGAATGCCGATGGGGTGACGCCGCCCTTCCGAGAACCTGGAATCGCCAAAAGGAATGGCAGCCTATTTATCCTCAGCGCTTAACTTTAGCAAGCGTATCTACGACTTTTTCCAAGAGCTCAAGTTCACCCTTCTCCAGCTTTCTGGCTTCAAGGATCTCTGTAGACTGATCTTTCTCAAGTGCGGAAATCTTTGAGAAATAGCAGTCGCTTTTCAGAAGCTCCATCAAATTGATCTTCGGCTCGGATTCAGCTGAGAGTATGAGCAGCGCGCTGACTTCCTCCCGCCTTCTTGCGATCGACTCGTAATACCTAAACTCATCCATAGCCGATCGATACTGCCTCAAGAAAAAGAAAGCAACAAACTCAATAAAGAACAGTATCCCGAACTTTGGCGCCAAAAGCAGCAGCTTATCGATCAGCTGACCCGGCTCATTTAAAACGGGCGTCTGGATATAGAAAAAAGCAAGGCCGGAAAATGCCACCAATATACCGAGAAGTAGATATACGCCAGCACGCCCATAAATGCTTCTGGCCAAATTGCGGGAATTTTCAGCCTGATCAAACAGGAGATCCGCTCCGCTTGCAACGCGAGAACGCTTTGCATGGCTACCGTCTAAACCATCCCCAACCCTTGGTGGGACATTATGTTCTAGACTGGCAGATGCCTGATGGAAAGCCTTACCTTTCAGCAAAAACTCCAAAGGAAAGCTTGAGAATATTTGCCTAAAGAATATTGGAAAAAGGATAAATAGCGTAGAAACAATAATTAATCCAAAATTTTCCTGAAGAGAATAATCAATAGCTCTGTACCCGTAAACATATGTCTGACGGAAGAACAAAAGTAATGGCACAACCATCCAGATAAGCATCTCGACAGACTGCGGAGGCGACCAAAGAAATTTTAGAAATTTAACCGGCTTATTCATTCACACTGGCTCAGACAATGAAAGCACTAAATATCCTCAAAGGGATCAATATCCTCAAAGGGATCCTCTAGCGTATTTGATAAGTAATTTCACGAACATAGCTTAATGACATCATCGCAGACAATCTATTCTGAATAGCCCCGGGTTTCGTGGAGGCCTCAACTCTTGAGAAGATGAGGCCATGAGAAAGACTACGACCTACTCCCCTGAAGTCCGTGAACGTGCCGTGCGCATGGTTCTGGAACACCTGAATGACTACCCCTCCGAGTGGGCGGCCATTGAGGCCATTGCCCCGAAGATTGGCTGTGCCGCGCAAACCCTGCATGGCTGGATTCGTCGCCAGCAGACAGATGTGGGGCAGCGCCCCGGTCAGACTAGTGAAGAGCGTGAGCGCATCAAGGCCCTGGAGCGAGAGAATCGCGAGCTGCGCAAAGCCAACGAGATCCTGCGCCTGGCCAGTGCGTATTTTGCCCAGGCGGAGCTCGACCGCCGCACCAAGTCCTGAGGGCATTCGTCGATCAGCATCGTGACCGTCTCGGGGTCGAGTCGATTTACCGTGTCTTGCAAATCGCCCCGTCCGGTTACCGCAGGCACGCGGCACAGCAACGCAACCCGGCACTACGCTGCTGCCGTGCTAAGCGTGATGACGCGTTGACCCTGGAAGTCCAGCGGGTGTGGGACACCAACATGCAGTGCTATGGCGCAGTGAAAGTCTGGAAGCAACTCAGGCGAGAAGGTATCGAGGCGGCCAGATGTACGGTAGAGCGGTTGATGCGTCGGGCTGGATTGCAGGGCATCAGGCGCGGCCAGATCCTGCGCACAACGGTGGCCGGCGACAAGTCGCTCTGCCTGCTGGATCGCGTGCAGCGCCAATTCCATGCCGACC
Source organism: Pseudomonas sp. GW460-LB5 (assembly GCF_059423245.1). Taxonomy (NCBI): domain Bacteria; kingdom Pseudomonadati; phylum Pseudomonadota; class Gammaproteobacteria; order Pseudomonadales; family Pseudomonadaceae; genus Pseudomonas; species Pseudomonas sp. GW460-LB5. The sequence continues at coordinate 3,658 of NZ_JBWKXT010000020.1, read as the reverse complement.
GCCCAAATCAGCTGTGGGTATCGGACTTCACGTATGTGTCGACCTGGCAGGGCTGGCTGTATGTGGCGTTCGTGATCGACGTCTTTGCACGCCGTATCGTCGGCTGGCGAGTCAGTACCAGCATGAAGACCGACTTCGTGCTGGATGCCCTGGAGCAAGCCCTGTATGCCCGCCAGCCACATCGTACGGGTGGCCTGATCCATCACAGCGACCGTGGCAGCCAGTACGTCTCGATCCGCTATACCGAGCGACTGGCAGAGGCCGGCATTGAACCTTCAGTTGGCAGCAAGGGCGACAGCTATGACAACGCCCTGGCTGAGACTATCAACGGGCTGTACAAGGCCGAGCTGATCTACCGCCAGTCGTGGAAGAGCCGCGAGGCTGTTGAGATGGCGACCTTGAAATGGGTGCACTGGTACAACCACCAGCGGTTGCTGAGCTCAATCGGCTATATCCCGCCTGCGGAGGCTGAGGCAAACTTCCACCAGCAACAAGCAGGTCAGGCCATTGCGGCCTGACTTAAACGAAACGGCCTCCACGAAACCCGGGGCGATTCAGGTTGTATTTTTCAAGGCTGGAGGCACCGGGATTGGTGGCCGTATCGGGCTCGATGACGACCTTGCCCAAAATCACCTCAACGAGCGTGGCCAGGGTTTTGCGCTGAGCCTTGGCTTCAGCAGTGAGGATCTGAACGGCCATGGTTTCACGCAGATCCGGGAGTGCTTCGCCAGCCTCCAATGCCTCCGCTTCTGTAAGCGCTTGTACCTGCTCAAGCACTTCAGGTCGTGAGGCAGCGAACACCATGAATGCCAACATCGTGTCGTCCATCGCCCCGCCCCTCGTTTAATCGGCCTGGCTCTTGTGGCACGGGCTCAGATCGTTCGATACCGGTGTGATCAGGAATGTTCAGCTTGAAATGGTGGCGTCGAGAATGAGTTTTAAGTACCACCGGACTTGTTGGGCTGAACTTTGCCATCTGTCCTGGCTTCCCCTGCATACCTACCACGGAAAAACGCCTGCAGGAGCTTACCCTCATGAGAGCGCTCACCTACCACGGAGCACACGACGTCAGGGTCGATAACGTCCCCGATCCCATCATCGAGCACGAAGACGACATCATCCTCAGGGTCACCGCCACGGCCATTTGTGGCTCTGACCTGCACCTCTACCGAGGCAAAATTCCAGAAACCGAAGCGGGTGATATCTTCGGCCATGAGTTCATGGGCATCGTCGAAGATACTGGCAGTGCCGTCACCAATCTGCAGATCGGCGACCGCGTAGTGATTCCCTTTGTGATCGCTTGCGGCAGTTGCTTCTTCTGTCAGCACGATCTGTTTGCTGCCTGTGAAACCACCAACACAGGTCGTGGTGCGATCATCAACAAGAAGGGGATTCCCCCAGGCGCCGCGCTGTTTGGATATAGCCATCTCTATGGCGGTATCCCTGGCGGCCAGGCGGATTACGTGAGGGTGCCCAAGGGCAACGTCGGCCCGTTCAAAGTGCCCACCGAGCTGGCCGATGACAAGGTACTGTTTCTCTCGGACATCCTGCCGACCGCGTGGCAGGCGGTCATCAATGCCGAAATAGGCCAAGGGTCATCGGTGGCGATCTACGGCGCCGGGCCGGTGGGCTTGCTGAGCGCCGCCTGTGCGCGAATGCTCGGTGCCCAGACCATCTTCATGGTCGATGACAACGGCTACCGCCTGGCTTACGCCCGCGAGGCTTACGGCGTCATACCCATCAACTTCGAGCAGGACGACGATCCAGCCGACAGCATCATCCGTCAGACTCCAGGCATGCGCGGGGTCGATGCGGTGATCGATGCGGTCGGATTCGAGGCCAAAGGCAGCACTGCCGAAACGGTAATGACGGCGCTGAAGATCGAAGGCAGCAGCGGCAAGGCGCTGCGCCAGAGCATTGCTGCAGTGCGTCGTGGTGGCGTTGTCAGCGTCCCCGGTGTGTACGCCGGCTTCATCCACGCGTTCATGTTCGGCGATGCCTTCGACAAAGGCCTTACCTTCAAGATGGGCCAGACCCATGTGCAGAAATATTTGCCTGAACTTCTTGAACACATCGAGGCAGGACGCCTGCAACCAGAGCTGATCGTCACCCACCGCCTGGCCCTCGAAGAAGCGGCCATGGGCTACAAAATGTTCGATCAGAAGCAGGACAACTGTCGCAAGGTCATCCTCGTGCCAGGCGCGGCAGCGGGCGCCTTGGGCCCTGACTTCGTGTAGAGGAGTCAAGCACATGAACGGTATCGCCAGCTACTTCTGGATTGCCGTCGCGGCAATCCTTTTACTGATCGATCTGTGGGCCATCGTCAGCGTCTTCAGAAGCGACAAGTCAGATGCAGTCAAAGCGGCCTGGGCTCTGCTGATACTCGCGCTACCGCTGGTTGGCCTGGGTATCTGGGGCGTTGCCGGCCCGCGAGGCATCAAGCGAGGCACCGGGCCCACTTCCGATGAGCACAGCAAAGGCTGACATTTCCGAGCTCCACTTACAGGGGTTTCAACATGATCAATCAAGCGACAGGCATGAAATCAGGCAAACGCTATCGCGTGGAAAACGTGGAGCGCGCTCATCAGTTCCCCGGCTTCTTTCAAGACGGGAAGTATTATCTCGGCCCTGAGCTTCTCACCGCCGTGGGCTGGCTCGAAGGTACGCGCTTCATCTACGACAGCCTGGATGCCGAAGGTGAGCCCGTATTTCCAAACCGGGAGGCAGGCACGGTGGAAGGGCTGACGTTGACCCTGATCGATGGCACCTCTCTTGAGCTCTCGCGGATCGAGGCCAGCGAAACCGTTGCCCCCCTTGACCCCAGCGCCTCGGGTGCGCAACGAGAAGCGCCTGTCCGTGGCGCTCCGCTCAAAGGGCCTCTGCGCGGCAAGGTCGTGGTCATCACCGGCGCATCCAGCGGCATAGGCCGAGCAGCCGCGCATGCCTTTGCGTGCAAAGGTGCTCGCCTGGTACTCGCCGCACGCGACGAAGAGGCGTTGTTCGACGTACTGGATGAATGCACCGATTGCGGTACGGACGCCATAGCGATCACGACCGACGTTACCCACAGCGACCAGGTTCAAGCGCTTGCCGTTCAGGCCGCAGACTTTGGACATGGACGGATCGATATCTGGGTCAACAATGCCGGGGTCGGCGCGGTCGGCAATTTCGAAGAAACGCCGTTGGAGGCGCACGAGCAGGTCATCCAGACTGACCTGATCGGTTACCTGCGAGGTGCCTACGTCGCCCTTCCCTACTTCAAGGCTCAGGGTAACGGCACGCTCATCAACACGCTGTCGCTGGGCAGCTGGGTGGCCCAGCCCTACGCCGCCGCTTATTCGGCGAGCAAATTCGGCTTACGTGGACTGACCGAGGCATTGCGAGGCGAGCTGACTGAATATCCCAACATCCATGTCTGCGATATCTATCCAGCAGTCATGGACACACCTGGCTTCCGAGACGGTGGCAACTACACCGGACATACGCTGACACCGCCAGGCCCCGTATACGATCCCGAGATGGTGGCAAAGGCTATGGTGGCCTGCGCAATCTCGCCTCGGGCTCACACCACCGTTGGCGCTGCAGCGCGCATCGCGCATTTGGCCAGCTACCTGATACCAGGGCTGCCTCTGTTGTCAGGGAAGCTGACGCGCTGGGG